>CAZOCW010000001.1:0-7353 GCA_964578405.1 uncultured archaeon
TACAAAATCGAATCCGCCCACAATAAATTTTAATGGCAAAACATTTTCATATGCATAACTTTGTTTTTCACAAATAATAAATGGAACTGTTTTCTTTGAAGTAGAAGCGTGAATATCAAGTAATACATCAGAGTCATCAAGAATTCTAACTAACTCTCTTCCTGTTTTTCCTTCAAGAGTGGAATAAACATTTTCTGCTTGATCTGAAGAAAAACACCTATTCAAATTGTATTCAATAAAACGCTTATTTTGTTCTATTGCTTTAAGATTAGCATAAATAAAAGTTACTTTTCCAGCAGTTACTTTAATTTTTGGAATTAATTCATCAAGAGCTTTTACTCCGCAAATTTCATCTCCATGAACTCCGGCCATTACTACTACTTTAGGTCCTGGTTTTTTTGAATCCTTAATAACAACTTTTGAATTTATCATCATTACCACAACTGAATAAACTACTCATGACTTAATTGCTGCCCAACTATTGCATTAGCAAAGTCAAACTCTGTTTTTGGTTTTAAAATAAATTTACAACGTTCACTAGTTAAAGCTGCGCATTCCACTTCAACGCAATCAATATCATCATCAAATAGCTTTGAGAAAATTCCTGCAAGAGTGCCCCTCAAAAATGAATCTATTGGAAAAGTAGCTTTTCCCTTTAATGCTAATGCAAAAGGAGAGTTCTCAACAACAACAATGGCCTTTTTTCCTTCAAATTGAACATCAATCCCTTGAATATTACCCCAGCCTGATGCAGTAAAGAAATTTTCTACAAATTCAAGTTCTTTTTTCTTATCTGAGAAAGTTAAGGACAAATCTTTGAAAAGCGCATCTTTTGTGGATTCTTTTATTGACAAATAAATCTTTTTGTGAAAATCCATATCCTTAACTGATACAAGCCCGATTAAGGTTTCCACTGGAGCAATAACAAAAGGAATATTCATTAGGAAAAAATTATTGTGAGTATACTTTATGTTATTAGTAAAAATGAATTTATCAAAAAATGTATTAAGCATCAAGCTTCACCTCGTTTTGTGAGGATTTTAAGAGCGCCAAGTGCTCTGCTTCGTGATGCTTTAAGATATCATGAATTGCACGATACTTTTCAACAACAAGAGGCCAAACAATTACACTATTTCCTGCTTTTTTTGAAACAATTAAGTGCTTTTCAAGGAGTTTTTTTAAGTAATAAGAATACTTTGTACTTGCACGCTTCTTATCTTCCCTAGTTCTCACAGATTCATTAAAATTTTCTGCAAGTTCAAGAGGAGTAGTTGGCCAATTAACTAAAACAAACGCATAAATACGCTTCTCAATATCAGGCAATTCAATTAAATCTGGCAATGCAGAACTCTTTTGTTTCATTAAGCAAAATAAAGCATTTTACTACTATAAAAACACTTCTTTTCTGGCAATGCAGATATTTTCGCATGAGTTTTGTCCAGGAAAAGAAGTGCCATAATTTACATCAAAAGATTCAAATCTTTTGATGGCCATTAAAGGGCACAAATAAACTTATTCCAGTGCCCTTTAATATTATAAAGAATAAGTCCCTCTAAATTAATATGCCTGAAAGTAAAAAAAATCCAATACTTGCTGATATGCACACTCATCTAAATGAGAAAAAAATCAAAGCAAAAGAGTATTGGAAAAATGTTTTACAAAAAAAACTCACTGTTATTGCAATAACTGAACATTCTAACTACAAACCAGGCGAAGCATATGCTAAACTTAAAGCAACTCAACCTAAAGGAGTAATACTAATACCTGGACTTGAAGCAAAAACAAGCGCAGGAGATTTACTACTATTTGGAGAGGATGCCTCGCTTTATTCAATAAAAGAATTGCAAAAAATGAATGTTAACATAGAAAAAGCATTAAAGATTGCAAATGAAAATAATCTACTCATTAGTTTTGCCCACCCTTTTGGATACAAATCCGATTCCGTTTGCGAAGTAATAGGGGAAAAGAAAACTAAAAAGTTATTGAAAAAATATAAAATTGGAACTGAATATTACAATGGAATGCTTGGAAGTGCAAATCAATTACTCTTCGGAAGAGGAATTGCAAAAAGATTTTACGGAGTACTAGAGTTTGTTGAAAGGAATAGAGCAACAAATACTTTACATTTAAACAAAACTACTAACAACCAAAAAGCAAAACTTGAGAAACTTGCAACTGAAACCTTAAACAGAGTAAGAAAAGGAATGCTATTTTCTACTAATGCAAGCTTTGTAACAGTTGGAAGCGATGCACATTACCCTGGCGCAATAGGGAGTTCAATAATAGAACTAAAAAAGAAACCAAAAAATGAAAAAGAGTTCTTGAAAATGATTAGAACAAAACAAACTCTTTGGAAAGGACCAAATATTTATTCAAAAACACCAGTAGATATTATTGGAAAAAAGGAAATGGTGGAAGGATTAACGTATTTAGCTAAAAAAAATGTGTTAAAGAAGAGAAAAATCCCAATTGCAAGCAAAATAAGCCGAAAAATAAGCTTAGGCAAAAGAATAAAAACAATAAAAAGAATAACTAAGAAGGCAAACTTGAGTAAAATAAGGAAAAAAATGCCAAAATTTAGAATAAAAAATAAATTAGGAATGTTAAAACAAAAACTTAGGAACTTGAGAACATGAAATACTCCATTACAGAAGAAACCAATATTGAGTCTATCCCTAAGGACACAGTTGAAATTCATTTAGTTCGACCAATAAGTTGGACCAAACTTAATTCTTTAACAGGCAAATGCCCAATTAGAACTATTACACTTTCCAATTCATGTTTGAAAAGATTACCAACAAAAACACAAAAGAAACTTAAAGAAAAAGGAATTTCTCTTGCCTTAGAAAAAAGAAGAGGAAGAGCAATAGACATCCCAATGGATAAAATGCTACAAATTATAGAACTTAGAAAAGATTTCCAAACTGTAAGAGAAATTGAAAAAATAACTAATATCCCAAAATCCACTGTACATTATTTACTAAAATACGCTGATCGAGGAAAGATACGAAAAGGCGCAAATGTAGTTTATTTGAAGTAAAGGAAACGCCACGAGAAGTTATCTTGTGGCAAAATCTTTTTTTGACCAATTTTAGCAAATCGGACACATTTTTTCTTTACTTTTGTTTATTAGCGCACTATGCACTATATTGGCATTTGCGTCACCTAAATGATCTTTCTTTTTCGATAGAACACAAAGTTCTTCACATTTAAGCCCGCGGGCCAATTCTTGTTCATTATTAATTTTTTTATTTTTCATATTTTCACCCCCGTGGATGTTAATTTATTTAAATTTAAGATAATTGGAAAAGAAATAGACTAAAACTATAAAACAATTAGAAAACTAGATATATGAATTATACTTCATATGTTATTATAAACCTTTCGGCGCCTTCGAAAGCACCTAAAAATATCTAAAACTAGGAAGAAATAAATAAATTAAAGTAATTTCTTTTTCAATATTAAAATTGAAGTTTCTAACACTAAAGAAGGTTGAACCTTTCCTTTCCATTGTGCAGCACCAGCATGCCCACCAAGTTCCCCACCAACCTTTTTATGCAAAGGTAAAAGCAAATCTTTTACTAAATTAAATTTATTTTTTTCTTTAAACTCAGTTTCAGCTCTTGCCGAAAGAGTGGTTAACCCACCTTTTTCTTGACCAGCAACAAGAGTAATATGCGCACCAAAATCTAAAAGTTTTGTCGCAGCAGCACTCTGGTAAAAAGATAATTCGCTTGTCACCAAAATTACTTCCCCAATTTTTTGAATATTTGCCCTTTGTGCAGCTTTAAGAAAAGCAATTCTTTCATCATCAGGAATTTTATGTTTTGTAAATGAAAGAACTTGAGCATAAGTTTTTTTTGAAGACTTAAGAGAGGTTGCAAAAGCAGAGAAAGTTTGTTCATCCCCCACTAAAAAATGCCCTGTATCTTCAATTATACCAATACAATTCCAAAAAAACAGCCTATTGTCAAGTATGTCCAGGAAATTGTATATTATTTGAGTTGTTGAGGAAGCATTTTCATCAATAACCCCCGAACCATAATCACAAATACAATCTTTTTCAGGAATATGATGATCAAAAACAATTGCTTTCAATCTTTTATTTTTTACTAACTGAGTAAACTTTTCTTTCAAATGTCCAATTTGCTCAAAACCATTTAAATCAAACAATAAAACCAAATCATATTCTTCTAAATTAGGGTGAACTGCAAAAGAAATCTTTTCTTCTAATGCAAAATGCAATGCTTGCTCATTAATATGACAAGGAATTCCAATACTTGATTTGATTTTCTTTTTTTGTAAATACCTTTGCATCATTGCAGCAGAAGCAAAAGAATCCAAATCCGCATTATCATGACACAAAAGAAGAACACGCTTTTCTTTGCACAAACTAATTAGTTTTTTTGGAGTAAACTTTGACATTTGAATCAATAGTATTACAACAAAACGAATTATTATAATTAACTACAAGGAATATAAACAAGAAAAGCACTATTCAAATATGCCCTACCACATTACAAAGGACCCTGCAGGAATAGGACTACTTCTTGCAAACTTACTTGTCATCCCGCTAGCATACTCGCAGAATTGGTCAATATTTGAAGTAATTTTTATTTACTATGCCCAATTTGTTATTTTATTAATAACTTCCACAATACGAATAAAAAATATTAAAACTAAAATAATAGGATTAGTAGTTTTTATCGCAATTGCACTTTTTTATCTTAAAGCTTTATTGACCCCTCTCTTAGATAATAGCAAAATAAGCATCATTGAAACTATCTTTCAAGGTAGCCCAATTTCAATAGTAATCCTGGCCCTGCCAATAATTGTTTTCGCAATATCCCACACATATTCAGTTTTCAAGTCAGAAAAAAACTCAAACATATTAGTATATCGCCCACTAGTAATGATATTCCCAATACACCTCGGAATGGGATTAGCAATTTTTGTAGGTTATCAACCAACATTCAACTTACCAGTATTAATTATATTTTGTCTAATTAAAACTTTCTTTGACATTTTTATCCATGCAGAAGAATACAATAGTATTGAACGACAAGCACTAAAAGCAAAACAAGACAAAGAAGCAAATGATAAAAACTTTATTACAGAAATATAAAAAATAACTTGTGCTTAACTTAGCACAAGTCATCAACAATTAGAACCTATTTTCTTTTCTTATCAGTCTTTTCTTCAGACTCACTAGCTTCTTGTCCACCTTTCATTTGAACTTCAAGCTTTGCTCTCGCATTATTTAATTTCTTTAGTAGAACTTCTTCTTGTTTGACAAGAGTTTTTAGTCTAAGATCAGTACTTTCTTTCTTATCCTTTAATTCTTTTTCCATCTCTTTAGCATCTTTTGGGAATAAAACATTTCCAACAACTTTGAAAACAGTTTTTTCTTTAGTCTTAGCTAATTCTTCAAGAGAAGCATCAACCATTTCTAATTGGTAAGTAACTTGTTGTTTTTGAGCATTAATACTACCTAACATTTGTCTGTTTTTTTCAAACTCCAAAATCATTGCTCTTTGTTCTCCCTCATCCATACTAAATTCCTCCAAAAAAATAAAAATTACTAAAAATCAATGCTTTTCATCAACAAATCTTTCACTAATCATTTTTTGACTACTACTGCATCCCTTCTAATTGATTGAATAAAACTAAAGGTTTTAATAATGCATTAAGGGACGCCCTAAGCGCAGTTTTGTCACTTGCACTAACTTTAATGTCAAGCACACTCTCTTTTTGAGCGATTGTAGTTTTACTTCTTGAAAAATCCGCCCTTAGCTCAGGTTCAATTGACTTAAAAAAACGCTTTGCTTCTTCTTTAGAATCAAAATCTAATTTAACTTGAAGAGAAAACATAAAAATAAAGAAAAGCAAGAGCAATTAAACTGCCCTCACTTTCAATTTGAAATCTAATCAGTTTTTACTTCTTTAGCTATAGGGTCTCTTGTTTTGTATAAAATTCTGTGACCGCATGATGGACATCTAACTAATCCTTCAGAAACGTTACTAACTTCCGTTCCGCACTTAGCACATCGATAACTCATCAAAACCACCCTATTCTTTGTCTTCTTTATTCTTGTTTGCATCTGCAGCTAAAGATTTTTCTACTTCTCTTTCAATATCAGAGAAAGAAGATTCTTTTGATTTGATCAATTCTTCAGCACCAGCCAAGAATTGCTTTTGTGAAACCATTTTCAAAATAGTTTTTCCAATTAAAGTTTGAGGTTCGTAAGCTCCGCCAGTAAATCTAGCTTCGCATTTCTTACAATTAAATAATCCAGCAGCGTCTCTTCTAACAGCAGCAAATCCGCAAAAAGGACAATTAGATGTCACATTCTGTTTATTTTCAACAGCCAAAATTCTCTTCCTAATACCAACACCATATCTAGAACTAAATCTTCCAGCAGTGCCTACCTTTTTTGTATTACCCATGCATGCTCACCAATACCAAAATACCCATTGGAAAGGTTTTTAAAGGTTCTAAGGGGGGTTAGCGAAAAAGAAGGGATTTGGGGCAAAATAGGTAAAGAGGATTAGAAAGATTTATATTTTCCATTAGCCAAGTATATGTTAGTACCAACTGCCAGGGCGTTTGCCGGTAATCAGTCCGGGGGGCAATCTGGGGTGGCGATATCCTTGTGGTATTCTTTGGTACTTACTTTTTCTTTATGAATTCTTCTAGCTCTTTGAAACTAATGTTAATGTAAGTCTTCATTTGATTTAATGAATCCTTGCGCATTAAATAGGAATATTTGTGTGCTATTGAATCTTCTTCAAGTCTTGAAAAAAGAATTCCCTCAACTTCAACACCTAATTTTGATTCAAGCAAATACTTCAAAGCAGGTTTTATGTCATCCTCCCTTCCATCAAAGTCCTTGCATAACAAAAGCATTACTTTTTCTGCTTGAATGGATTTAACTAAATAATATACAATTCCACAATAAAGCCTTATTTTTAGATTTGCTTTTCCTTTCTTTGAATAATCATACCGATATTTTCCTACACGATGATTAAGTGCAAGTTTTTCTACAATGTCAGAAGTCGTTTTGAATCCTTTAATTGTAATCCCATCTTTACTTGCCAAGCAAACAACAAAATCACGAGAAAGCAAATCTCCCCCACTCACATCAACTTCAAAATCCATTAAAAAATTGTTAAAAATTAGAATAAAAACATTCGCTGAGTAGTTTGCCGCTTCAAACTAAAGCTGTTTTGTTGGAAATTAAAAAAATAGAAAATGAAAGAACCCTTTCGAGTCTTTTCAAGTTAATTATGGTTAAAAGTCTTATTAATTGACTTTGCAACAATAATTGAAATTGCAAGCAAAAGCAGATAATA
>CAZOCW010000001.1:7363-32285 GCA_964578405.1 uncultured archaeon
TTCACCTTTAATCAATTTATTGTTTTACAATTTTTAGCAATTTTTTTCTGTTTGTGTCTGCTACAACGAAAGCTTTTTCGATCATCAGAGATATTTCCTCTACTGTGAATGCTCCGGGCCCTTTTTGCATTGCACTAAGGTATCCGTCTTCTGTTGTTGCAACTGAAAATCTTGCTTCACTTGCTTTTTCTTCCAAGTATGTTGGATCAACCATTATTTTTCCACCAACTTTAACAAAAGTTGTTAGTAATGGTAGTCTCTTCATTTCGATTGTTCCACTATACTCGTGCTTAATGATTTTATTTTTCTCATCAAGCTTTGGAAGTTTTGCAGTCATGAATGTTGCAAGTGCAGCTAATGATCCTGCATCAAACAAATTTCCGTCTGCGTTAATTGCGTAGAAATCCATGAAAGCGATTAAGCAACTTTCTCCTTCTTTGATACAAAGTTTTGTGAAGTCGATTGCTTTACTTTCTCTAATTCCTCTATCAACAACTCTTGCAACTTCTATTTCGTCGAATGATGGTGGTCCTGCTTCATATTCAGAGTGAGCTAATGCTAATAGTTCTGCTCCGCATGAAATTGCTCCTTCATCTGGATTATCAGGATATGGTTTGTCCACTCCAACTTTTATTCCAGCAAGTACTTCAGTTTCACCTAATCGTACTCTTGCGCTGCTTTCGGCGTTTAAGCACATTCCAAGTTCTAGAGTAAATTCTCTTGGTTGATCCATTGATCTTCCGTCAAGTCTTTTTCCGTTCCTTGCAAGTTCTGCTATTTTTGCTACATCGTATTCAAGTACAGTTGTTCTCATTTTTTCACCTTCTTAGCTTTGTCAGCTTTTTTATCTGCTTTTTTGTCTGCTTTTGCAGGAGCAACAACTTTAGTTTCTTTTGCAGGAACTACTTTTGCTTCAGCTTTTGCAGGAGAATCTTTTCCAGCAACTTCTGCTTCAACGTTTGCTTCTGATAATTCAGATATTGGGAATTTTTCTTGTAAAGCTTTCTTTTGTACTTCGTAAACTGCTTTACATGCTTTTACTCCCATTGGAGCTAATTTTGCCCATTCTTCTTTTGTTAATAGTCCATCCATTTGTAATAGAACTATTTCGCCAGTGTTTGGCATTATTGCAATTGGTATATCAACTGCATCTGGAGCATCTTCTTCTTCTTTATTCAAGTCAACGATTAATTCTCCGAATGCTTTTCCAATTCCTGTAGCTGCAACTAAATCTCTCATTGGGATTCCAGCATTAGCTAATGCACATGAAGCTGCAGTTAAACATGCAACTCTTGATCCAGCATTTGAATCAACTACTTCCACGAAAACTGCTATTTCAGTATTAGGGAATTGTTCTGTGAAAACTGATTTGTCTAATGCTTCTCCAAGAACTTTAGAGATTTCCATATCTCTTCTGTTTGGTCTTGGTTGTTTTCTTTCAGGAACAGAGAATGTTGCCATTCTGTAAGTTACCTTCATTACTGCTTTCATTGGGTTTTGTGTGTGCTTTGGCAGAGCTTCTCTTGGCCCAAATACCGCCGCATAAACTTTGTTTTGTCCCCATTCTAGATAAGCTGATCCATCTGCGTTTGGTAATACACCAACTTTGATGCTTAATGGTCTTAACTCATCCATTTTTCTTCCGTCTACTCTTTTTTTCTCCTTCTTATAATCAGGAGCGTCATCTCTTGGTCTTCCACTCATATAATTCACCTTTAAGTATTTCTCCGTTTTTTTAGTTTAGCTCTTCGCTTTCCTCGTTAATTACTTCGCTCTCAAGCACTTCTGATTCTGCCGCAGGAGCTTTATTGAAATTTTTTGCTTCGTCTTTTCTTGGAACGTTAATTGGTATTCCTTCTTCCTTAAAGAAAGCTTCAACTGAATTAGTCAAATTGCTTTTGTAGGAATTGTCGTTAATGAAAGTAACTACTTTTCGCAGTAATTGCAAGTTTCCGTTTCTTGCCCAAACTCTTCCATTCTTTCCAATTATTATTTCGCATCCAGTTCCTTGTTTTAATAATTCAAGCATTGAACCGTTTTTTCCGATTAATCTTGGTGTTCTAACAGGAGTAACTTCTATTACTTCTCCTCCAAACATTCTTCTTGGAAATCCTATTTCCGCTTCTCTCATTTCGTTAACGTAAGTTATTTTTGCGCTAACTAAATCTCCAGTTTTTAGATCCTCTCTAATAGCTGATTTTGGAATAAAAGATTCAGTAAAAGAATTAATGTTAAGACCGAATCCGGCAAACACTACTCTTGTTACTACCCCTATTATTACATCTTCTTGTTGTGGAACATATTTTCCTTCCAAAGGAACAACACTTGCTTTTTCGTCATTCACATCTGTTATTCCCAGTACTTTGGAATATATTTTCCCTTCGGAAACAAATACATTGCTTCCAAGTCTTTTTCTCTGATCAGATACCATCTCACCAGGTATTACTAATTTCTTCATTCATTCACCTTCGTAAAATATTAATTAAAAACAACACTCACACTTTGCATCGTATTTCATTGTGCTGTCCCAATTATTTTAACTATAATTTCCCCATGCGTTACTGAGTTTAATTCATTTAGCAAATCTCCTTTTGCTCCTGCTGGAAGTACTAGCTCAGCAACTAATGAACCATCATTTAACCATTCTTCTTTTTTCACTTCATATTTTTTAATAATACTTGAAGCTTTTCCTGCATAAGCTCCAGGAACTTTAATTGCAAAATCAACTTTTTCCATTGAAATTGGAATTAGTGGTCTAATTTGTTTAACAATATCATCAACTTGTTCTTCAACACTCTTGAAAGGATCAATATGAATTTTTGCCTGAGCTAAACAATTTTCAATTCTTTGCGGAGGGTGAGGAGTTTTTGTTTGAGGATTAATTGTGTTTCTTGAAATGAAATTAATTACTTCAAGTCTTTTCTTTTCAATTAAAGCTCTTTTTTGTTCAGTTGTTAAATGAACTTCTCCGTCCATTATTATTTTGTGAACAACTTTTTTTACTTCAGTTGTTTGAAAAGCTTTTTTTAATGCATCAGGACTTTGAGCGTCCCCAGATTTTACATCTCTAAAAATTGTTTCAATTGCAAGAAGAGAATCAAGAGGAACATCTTTACCGTGTTTAACATCTAAAGCAAGATTTGGATCCACTAGTATCTCAAATTTGTGACCGAATTTTTCAAGACGAGCAATAACTGCGTCCTCTACTCTAACCATATTCTTTCCTCTTTCTAAAACTAAATGCTCCAAGCTTTTTTTATTCTCTCACTTGAAACGCTAAGATATTAAATGTAATATCAAAAGACTTGTCTTTTGATAGTCGCAAACTGCTCACAGTTTGCCAAAAAAACGTCCAAAATTATTTGAACGCGGTTTTCAATTCTTTTTCAGTTAAATGTCTGAAACCTTTTTTGTCTACAACAGCAAATTCTACTCTTGCTAGACTTACTTTTTCTTTTTCAGGCATACTTTTTTCGATTGCTTTGTAAGCCATTACAACTGCATCGTTTAAACTTAATCCTTCTTTGAATTCTTTTTCAAATACTTCCATCGCTTTGTCTTTGTTTCTTCCAACAGCAACAGCTTTGTATTCTGCTAAAGCTCCACTTGGTTCGGTTTCAAAGATTTTTGCACCTTTTTCATCAAATCCACCAATAATGAAAGCAACACCGAATGGTCTTAATCCACCGTATTGAGTAAATGCTTGTTTTGTTTCAGCTATTTCTTTAGCCATAACTTCTACTTGAATATTTTCAGAATAAACCATTTTGTTGTCTTGTGCTTGTCTTCTTGCAATACCAACTAAACGTCTTGCATCTCCAACTAATCCAGCAGATACAACTGCAATATTTTCATCAATCTTAAATATTTTTTCAATTGATTCAGGTATTACTAATTTACTTGTAATACTCTTATCAGCTGCTAGAACAACTCCTTCAGCGAAAATTAATCCAACTCCAGTAGTACCTTGTTCAACAATTTTACTTGCATATTCAACCTGGTAGAGTCTTCCATCAGGAGAAAACATTGTAGCAGCTTTATCATAAGCTGGAACTTTAGAATTTTGTACTGGATACATCAAAAATCACCATTAATCCTTTATTTTTTATAAAAATAATTGCTAAAAACTATCATTCTTACTTTACCTTTCCCTTAAAAAGAAATCGCTAAAAGCACCTAATTTTAGTGCCACTCTTTATTTCTTGTACAATATACTTCCAATTGGAATGGTTTAAAAAGGTTAATTTTGGGGAGAGAAAACGAAATAAAATAAATATTCAAAAATTTAAATTTAAGAAAAATATCTAATGATTACTACTCCACTTCCCCCAGCACCCCCGCCAGAACCTCCTCCTCCCCCTGTATTAGGAGTGCCCGCAGTACCATAATATGCTCCGCCTCTATTATCTCCTATTCCTCCACCGCCTAAGCCTGCTGCTCCTGCATTATGTCCAACTGCCCCAAATAAATCAGTACTCCCCCCACCAGCATAATACATTAAAGTTCCATTGATATCTGATTGAATTCCATTACCTCCAGCACCACCAATTGTTGAAGTCCCATCTCCGCCAACTGCTCCAGCTCCCCCACCACCACCTCCACCATAGTTTGCAGTTTGTGTACCTTTTCCCCCATCATTTCCTTGCCCAACAGTTCCTAAACTATGCCCACTTGCAGCATACCAAGAACCACCACCAGAACCCCCATTCGCCCCTATTTCCCCATCAGTAGTTCCGCCCTTTCCTCCGCCAATCGCATTAAAACCTAAAGCATTAGAATCTTGCCCAGAAGTAACAATCGTTCCTCCGTTATAAGTGCCCCCAGCACCAACATTAATCGTATAAGAATTTGCACTTACAGTTGTAGAACCTTGTATTAAACCTCCAGCACCACCACCAGAACCCCTTTGAATATACGTACTTGTTGTTCTTCCCCCAGCACCGCCCCCAGCAACAATTAAATAATTAACATCTCCTGTTCCAGAAGTTACAGTAAAAGTTCCACTTGAAGTAAAAGTGTGCACGGTATACCCGCCAACATAAGCTGGAGAACTTCGAGGGTTTGATCCAGTTGAGTCTAAGTAAACTATTGTCCCCCCTGTTGCAACAATTGGAGTACTAATTCGCACATAATAATTTAGATCAGGAACAACAACAGACGCAGTTTTGTTGTAATAACCGCTTTTAGAAAAAATACAAGAATAACTTCCTCGATTAAAATCAATTGAGTAAAAAGAATTCAAATTATTTCTATCATACGCATTAACATTACAATCCATGTTAAAGTCAGACAAAACTACAGAAGTATCATTATTAACCGCAATTAAATTAAAGTTAAGAGAATTTGAAGATTGAGAACAAACGCTAGTTGTGGGACACTGATTTGCTAAATTTGCCTGAGTTACATTATAAGGAGTGCAATCAAACATTATTTTATCATTGAAACTTTGAGTTTTCGTTAGTCCCTCAGCAGTGACATAAGTTACAACAACAGAATTGCTAACAATTTTTCCTTGTTCACATTTAACCCCGGTTTTTACTCGAAATAATTTAGACCCGCCCTGCCCGACATCTTCACTAAAAGAAACACTCACGTCCCCAACTTTAACATTTGAAATAGTAATTGCGCCCCCACTATTGTTTAATAATTTTACAACAAAGTTCCCGTCAACAGGATCAACTAAAGACTCTGTAAGTCCAATACTTTGAGTCAAAGTGCCAATTTTAGAAGTAGATTTAGAAACAGTCGCAGAAGAGCCAACTTGATCCATCAGCACTCCAACAACAACCAAACTCAAAACAACAACAATGCCGATTATTACAAGATACTCCGTAGTACCCTGCGCCTTATTACCCATATTAATACTAGACACCAACCCCATATTTAATAGTATTTTCTCAAAAAAAAAAAAAAACAGTTTTTTAATGAAAAATTTACTCGTAAATCTTGTCATGGATTTCATAGTCTTCTAAAGTAATTGTTTTGTTTCACTAATTACTAAATTACATTACGCATATCTCTTTTTGAAATCATTAATAGTGCCAATAAATACATGCTTTTCTTTAGCAATTTTTTGCATTTTATGAATATACTCTGGCCTTAATTGTGGCTCTAGTAAATCTTCTTCGTAATGCTTTACTAAAAAATCAATTGTTTCAGATTTAGTAGTGAGACCTTGCTTTGCTTTCACAATATTAAGCACCTTGTTTGTTTGAGGCAAAAGATTTACAATAACTTTAACCATTTTCAACATACTCCATTAACATGTAACCCTTGAATTAATAGTTATTATAATTCAACTAAATATTAAATTAATATTTGAGAAAATCATTAACTAGTACTTGAATCTGCGTTCGTATTCTTTGTGACTCATCCATTCAAGTATAATGGAAATCACTTCAATTTTATCCCCGTTTAAAGTGTAAATCAATCTCCACCCGTCTGGCAAGTCATATTTACGCAAGTTGTCAATTGTGTATTTTTTAGAATATTCTTTTGGCCATAAGTAACTTGGAACTATTACCCCACATAGAGGATTACTAAGTAAATCGGCTATTGCTCTTCTTAAATAATTAAAAAGTTCCTTATCTTCTTGTGTTCCTTTTTCTAAAGAATAAAAATCTTTTTCTAATTTTGCATTTACAAAAGAATATTTTTTTATTCGATCATGGGGCGCTGTCATGAACAAGCCCCCTGCGCTTCAAAGAAGCAATTTGCTTAGGTGCCCAGATCCAAATAACAGTCTTATCTTTATCAACTAGGAGTTTTCCAGAATACTCAAGATAGTCGATAGTGGTTAGATAAGTTTGCCACATTACTTTTTTTGGCAAAGATTTCCAAAGTTCGCGAACGGTTAAATCACTTTTTGCATCTTTGGCTGCTTTCTCAATCATGAGAACAGTATCCAGTTTAGGATAGCGCAAAATGTCGTGCTTGAAAATCCCCATAAAACCACTATATATCACTTGATATACATTAGTTTTTATTTGTTTGGTTTGAGCCATAGAAATTGAATCTGCAAAAATGAGAATAAAAACTTTTGGAGAGTAATTTGCCGGTGGTCGGAAGAACCAGAAAAATAGAATTAACCTATTCAATCTTCGCATATTCTTTTAGAGTTTTAATCGTACCAGAAGTTAAAACAGGGTTAATAATTATTTTCTTGTTTCTAATTTTCTCAATGAATGCAGTTCCTGCAATTAAATCATTTTCTTTTCCACGCTGACATTTTACAATTGCTTTGTTTCCTTTGAATAGAACAACTTTTGGATTAATTTCCGCCAAACCTTTTGAACCAAAAAAACTTAGTAAATCGATCCAGAACCCAAAGTAAAAGTCCTTCTCCGCAACTTCAGCGTTTAAAATTTCAAACAAAATGTAACGCTTTCGCTCTCTTTTTGATAAAGGAACGATTGCTTTCTTTACTTTTTCAATCTTCATTTTTAATCACATAAATTCAAATTTTTTATTTTTCCTTAACAACTTCACTCAAATATTCTTTTGCCAAATCATTAGGCAATCCAAGTAAAACTGCTAAAGCTCCCCTAACTTTAGGAGGCCTTAATAGTAATGGATCTTTTGTAGCACTTGCAACAATAAATTTCACTTTCTTTTGTTTGCAATATCTAACAAGTTCTAAGTAGTTTTTCCAAACTTGGTGTCTTTCAAATGAATTTGCTTTTAATAATTCTTCAAAACATAAAACAACAGTCGTATTGTTATCAGAAAGTTTTTGTGCTAAACCTAAATCAAAAAATTGTTTAGTATTTGATGGTTGAAGTAAATAATCTGCTTTAAGTCTTACAGCAAGTTCGTTTGCTTTAACACTCCCTCCAACAACAGCTTTTTTCTTAGAAGATAATTTAGAAAGTTCAGCTTCAGGAGTAGAATCCTTAATTAAGTAGCAAGGAATTAGATCGTTTGTTTTAGCTACTTTTTCATCTTTCTCGTTTTCCACGAGTACAATTAATTGTTCTTTAAAGTAAGTACTTACTTGCAGCAACTCTTTGAGTGGCTGAGTATAAACTATATCCATAAAAATCATTTATTTTTATTTCCCTCAAATTTTGTTAAATTCGCGGTCCATAAAAATAATTTTCGTGAGAGCTTTGCCCTCACAAAAGAATTTTCATTTTATTTATCCAAAGTGGTGATCAAGAGCTTTTTTAGCTTTGATTTTTACTTTGTTCTTCCAATTCTTAATCTTATTAACTCCACCAGCGAATGTCTTTCCTCTTTCTGCTCTTCCTTGGTGTCCGTGTGCTAAGTATTTCAAATTCTTATCAGCTAAGATAGTACTTGCGTTTCTGTCAGCCATTACAACTTCGAAGTAATGCCATTTACCATCTTCAGCAACTTTGTATGAACCTAAAGCTTCAGCGTTCTCGAAATGCTTACTTGATTTTTGTTCAGCCATTGCTTGAGTACTAATTTTTCTAGAAAGTTTAGCTTGTCCTTGTCTCTTTGGTCTTCTTTTATTCTTTGGTCTGTGATGAGTTCCAGTTCCTTTTCTTACTCTTACTCTAACAACAAATATTCCTTGTTTAGCTTTGTAACCAACACTTCTTGCTGATGGCAAATTAGTAGGGTGTTCTACAACAACAACAGCTCTTTCTTCGTTTCTGTATTCAATTCCTCTTTTTCGCATGATTAATGCATAATCGTAATTATTGTCTGTTACTCCTTTCCATTCATTTTGAAAAGCTTCTTTGATATATTTTGCTGCACCCATTCATTGCTCACCATTTTTATATACTGCTTAAACTAATCAGTAATACAGAAAACACCCAAAAAAGCATTTATAAAGCTAACCCCGAACGGGTCAAAATGAAAAGAAGAGCGCTATTGTCTTGTTCTTGTGCCGGCTTTAGTTTGAGCAAATTTAGGTGTAGGCCCCTTCATTCGTACAGTCGAAACTGGCTTAAATGGTTTTCTTGAAACTAACGGACGAGAATTAAGTAAACTTGGTCTTTTTGAAAGAATTGCCTCTGGATTATGTCTTAAAAATAATCTTTCTGCAAGTAATTGTGCTAAACGAGGAGTTGGTTTTTGCTGGCCTTGCCTAGTAGAAACTACTGTTTTCTCTCGTTTACCAAAAAAAGGAATCTTCATCGCACCACTAAATAACATTTAAGCTTTGCCATATATAAAGGTTTTTATGCAAGGCCCAAAAGAAGAAAAAAAAGAGGGGAAGTCTCCAAAAACTTGTGATAAATGCCGCTCGCAAGTTTCAATAACATTAGCTTACGGACCGCACAATTATTGTGAAAAACATTTTACTCAATTCTTTGAAAACAGATTCAAAAAAACAATTAGAAAATACAATTTATTCAGAGCAAAAGAAAAAATATTAATTGCTTTGAGTGGGGGAAAAGATTCCTGTGTTTTATTACACTTAATGCACAAATATTACTCAAAAAATAATACTCTTGAAGCACTAATAATTGATGAGGGGGTTAAAGGATACCGAGAGAATGCAATAAATGTTGCAAAAGAAAATTGTACTGCGCTTGAAGTAAAATACACAGTTATTTCTTTCAAAGAGGAATTTGGAATAACTAATGACAAATTAATGCCTTTAATTTTAAATAATCCAAAACTTGGAGGAACTTGTTCTTTTTGTGGAACTTTAAGAAGAAACATAATGAACAAGTATGCAAAAAAGTTCAAAGCAGATAAACTTGCAACAGGACACAATTTGGATGATGAAGTCCAAAGCTTTGTAATGAATGTTTTCAACAATGATTTTGAAAGAATGAAAAGAATGAGTGCAACAAGTGGAATAATTGACCATGAAGGATTTGTTAAAAGAATAAAACCCTTGTATGAAACTCCTGAAAAAGAAATAATAGCTTATTCTGCAATGAAAAACATAAAACATTACTCACAAGAATGTTGTCCTTATAGTTGGACTGCAAAAAGAAACGAATATAGGGAAATGTTAAACCATTTTGAAAGTAGATTCCCTGGAACAGAATATTCAATTCTTAGATTTTATGAAAATATCAAACCATTAATTCGACCAAGCGAAAAAGAAAAACCAATACTTGCACGAGCACTTCACGAATGTAAAACTTGTGGAGAACCAACTGAAAGAGATTTATGCAAAGCGTGTGAAATGATTAATAGAATTAAACTTGAACAAAAAGGAGCAAAACAAACTTCAAAAGATAAAAAACATTTAGACAAATACAATAAAGCACTAACTTGCTCTTCAACAAAAGGAACTTGTGGATAAATTAAAAGAAATTTGAAAAAAAAAGTTGAATTAAACTATTTTATTTCAATAAATTATTCATTCTATTAGTAAACTCTCTTTCAAACTTAGTAAGTTCTTCTAGTTTCGCATCAATTGCAAGTGTCTTCTCAGCAAGTTCACGTTCTGCTAAAGCATTCTTTTGATTTAACTCTTCAATTGCATTATTTATTTGTGAAAGATTTTCTTGCATATTAGTCAAGAACTGTTTTCTAAATTCTTCAAGCACAGAAATCTTTTGATCAAGTGATTCTGGAGAAATCTTTTTACTAATAGTCTGTAACCTATTAAGTTCAACTTCCATATTAGCAATTAATTCATCTGCTCGTTGTATTGCCAAAGTTTCAATTTTTTGTTCAGCTTGTTGAAGCATTCCATCGGCAATATTCTTTTCTAGTTCAAGAGTTTTGTTTACTCTCTCATCCATTTGTTTAAGTTGCATTGAAGCAGTATCCAAAAAACTTTGAGCTTGAGATTTTGATTTAATCATTTCAGAATTAAGTTCAACAATTAATTGAGCTTTTGTTCGCTTTGCATCATCAAGAGCCCCACTAATTTGACCCATTGCAAGTTCTTGTTGTTTCTTTGTAGATTCAATGATTGCTAAATTATCCCCAATTTGTTTATTGTATTGTTTTAGTTCAGCAATTTTTGCATCAATTATGAAAACAATTTCTTTTTGTTTTTGTTCTAGTGCTTCTTTGTTACTTGAAACAATTAAATCTTTTTGAGAATCAAGTAATACCTTAAATTGATAAAGTTCTTTTCTAACAGCCTCATCAACTTTTGTTTCAAGTTCAGCATCAACTTCACCCTTTATTTTTTTCATTTCAGCAAGTTTAGCATTAACTGCAACAACTATTCCTTTTTTCCATAACTCTTCAAAATCAGGACTCATTTCAAGTGAAGCATTGTATTTTTGTTGAGGAGCCGGAGCAGTAAAATCCATTTTTGGAATTGCTGTAGAAGAATATGTTGGAATTTGTTGAGAAGCTTGAACTGGAGCAGGAGCAATTGGAGCTGCAGTTTGTTGAGTAACATTTGAAGCAGGAGCAGGATTTGAAATTGGTTTTTGAGAAACTTGTTGTGCTTGAGAATTATTTGTTGAAGTGCTTGTATAAGAAGTTGGAATTGGATTTTGAATTTGAATTGAAACTTTTGGAATAGATGTTGGAGTAGAAGGAGATTGCGGTTTAGTAGTTTGTGTTGGAGTTTGATTAACTTGTGCTTGTACTTGCGAAACTGGGGGAGATTGTTTTACATTTAATTGTTTATCAGAAATTGTTTTTGAAACTTTTGCTTCAAGTTCAGCTAAATCTTTTTCATCATCACTCAACTCTTTTACATCATCTTCTATTTCTTCCCCATCTTGACTTGCAACATCAGACATTATTCGATTAGCAATATCATCAGAAGCTTGATTTTTTTGAACTTGAGTTTGAGCAGTTTGATTTTGTTGAGCTTGTTTATCAAGTGGCAATTGTTGAACAATTTGATCGTTCATACTTAGTTCGCTAACTGTTTCTTCAAATAAATCTTGAGAGGTTCTTGAATTTGGTTTTGCTTGAACTGGAACTTGTTGAGCTTGTGCTTTTTGTTGAGCTGCTTGAACAATTGGAACAGCAGGACCTCTTGCTTCTCTAATTAAAGCATAGGCTTCTGGTTTCTCAATCCCAACATCATACAAATTCTCAGCTATTTCAGAGTCAGTTACTCCAAGTGAAACGAGCTTTTTTATCGAGTCAAGAACTGTTTCTCTTTTATCCATGAAAATCGCCAATTATGTCTAGTAAACACTACTTAGTAGTTTTTTCTTAAATAAAAAGGTTGTGTTATTGAAAAAAAGCCACCTTTAGCTAACGAGAGAGAACAAACAACAATTGAGTAGAACTAAAAAAAATAGAAAAAAGACCTTTTGCGCTAAAGCACAAAAAGCCTTTTGTTAAAAATAGATAATTATGGAGAGATCATGATTACGCTATCTCCGCGAACCATTACTTTTCCGTATTTAGTTTTTATTTCTCCTTCAACGATTTGTGAAGCGTTTTCTAAGTGCAAGTTCATATGCACGTCAAATGCCTTTAGAGTCCCTCTAACTTGATTGTTGCCCTTAAGCACCACAAGCACTTCCTTGTCTATTGCGTCATTCAATAAATCGAATGGTCTATTATTCATGAAAACACCTCATTTTTTTTTGAAAAAATAAAAAAACTTTTCTAAAAATCCAACTTTCTTTGCACTTGGTGCATCACTTGTTTTTAGTCCTGTAATTCTTGATGCTATTTTTGTTATTTCTTGTGCAGCAGGGCAATCAGGTTTTCTTACAATTACCGGCGCAACTTTTTCTTGCATGAAACTCTTTCTAACTTCTGGATCGTATGGAACACTTCCATAGATAGGCAATTCAAGCATATTAGCAATGTCATTTTTTGTAATTTCTCCTTTTTCATTCATCACAAAATTAATTATTACTCCAATTACTTTTGATCCAAGTCTTTGAGCAACAATTTTTGTTTTTAATGCATCAGCAATTGCCGGAGAAGTTGGCATTGTAACCATTATTGTTTCTTGAGAAGAACTAAGCGCAGATAAAACATTTTTTTCTATTCCTGCTGCCACATCAAGTAAAATGAAATCATATTGATCAGTTAATTGAGAAACAACACTAGTCAATCTTTCACTATCTACTCTTTTATAATTGTCAAGACTTAAACCTGAGGGAATAAATCTAACTCCTTCTGGTCCATCATAAACAGCATCGTGAACTTGCGCTTCTCCAAGCAAAACATCGTGAAGTGTGATTGGAGAGGATTGCATTCCAAGAATTAAAGATAAATTTGCCATTGCAACATCCGCATCAATTAGTAAAACTTTTTGTCCAAGTTTTGCTAGTGCAATTCCTAAGTTAGCAGTAACAGTTGTTTTTCCTGTTCCTCCTTTTCCTGATGCAATTGCTATTACTCTACCCATAAAAATAACCTTCATGCCATTTGTGGAACTCTTCTCTTCTCATTTTGAGTTTTATTCATTAATAATAAACTATCCATTTCAAGTGCAAGTGCTCGAAGTTCAATATTTGATAACTCGCTTCCTGCTTTAACTATGAAAACTTTTTTGTTTAAAGGGAATAACATAAACCAGTGACCGTTTCGTTTAATTAAAACAGATTCAGAATCAGGTAATTCACTTTTAATGTAAGATAACATTGCAGTCCCAACAATTCCTTCAGAGTGTCCGTTTCCTTCACTTGAAACAACAATACTTCCGTCCATGTTTGTTACTAAAAAAGAATCAACTAAGTGCTTTCGCTTTAAAATGTTCAAATTTTCTTCAAAATCTTGAGAATAAACATATTTGTGTTTAGATAAGAAGTCTTTTAGGAATTCTATTTGAGCTAAAGGCTTCACTGTTTCGTCAGCAAGAATCCTTCCGGCAAAAAATTGTAAAAAGTTTTTTATCATAATAACCACGGCAAAAATAAATCCGCTAAAAAAACATTATTTTGTTCTTTATTTCAACTCGCCAAGACCATAAGCATCAAGAGCACTTTTTTTCTCATTAGTGCGCTCAAACTTTGGCAAAAAGGCAATTGGAATCATCTTTGGAAGGTCTTTTAAAACTATTTTGGAGGCTAAAAGTTTTTCGTCAAAAGCGGTAATTAAGTCTACTTGACTTCTTGTGAGTTCAACACACTGATAATACCCAACTCCCTTAGTTTGGTTAAAGAAATAATCCAAAGCCTCAGTTCCCTTAAACGCACTTCCAATTGCAAGGCATTCCACTATTGCCCCATTTATTTCCCCTTCTCTAAAAAATAGTACTCCTTCTTCAATAAAATGCCCTTTAACAGTCAAAATAATGTATCCGTTGAACTTTTTATCAAATAGCTTTTGATAAGTTGCAACCAAATCAAAAGGAGTATCCCCTTTGAATAAAACAGAACCAACAGGAAAATTCAATCAATCACCAAAAAACTAACACTTTCAAATATAAAAATTATTACTCCTGAAAAAATAATCATTTTTTTACAGCACAAATTGGAAGATCCTCTGCTTTCACTTCAGGTTTTCTCCCTTTTAAGAAAACAACTTTGTCCGCAGTATTCTTTAAAGCCGCAGCACTCATTTCTTCAGCCATCATTGCAACAGTTTCTTTTCCTTTTTGTTTTGCTTTAATTAACGCAGGTAAAAAATCACTATCTCTTGTTGCAAAAACCATTACGTCAATAGCATCATTAAACACAGTTTCTGTTGCATCACAAGCCATCACAACATCCACATCGGTTGTAGAAATAATTGGTTCAAACCCTTGATTCACAACTGCCTCCACTAATTTTTCTGAAGCAAATTGATTTAGATAAACTCTACCAATTTTAATTGACCCCAATTTTTTTTTTTTTTTTTTAATTAAATCCAGATCAATTCTAAATTCTTTTCTTAATAAATTTGGCCCATCAACAAAAACAGCTAACCGCTTTTCTTGCTTTTGAGGAAAGAATCTTTTCAATTGATTAAATACCATAATTAACACCAAAACTTACAATAACTACTAAGAAAATAGTGTAAAAAACAACATAAAATACTTTGTGTACCACTATAATTATGCCTCAAAGGAAAGTGGTTAGAAAAGCTATTTCTCGAATTAGAAGTATTCTCAATAAAGAACAAGCAAGGACTAGAACTTTTACCCCAAAAAGAGCTGAAAGTTTATTTAAGCGATTAAAAAATGCAGATTATCGTACTGAAGAATCTGCGGAGCATAGAAAAGAAATGCGAAGAACGGGATTTAGAGTAAGAGAAATGCAAGTCAAAGGAACTAAGGGAGTAATTTTAAAATTGGCAGAAACTGAACATGCAAAACATGATATTCGAATGATAAACAAATTAGTAAGTTTAATTAACAAAACTTTTCCAGAAAAAAGTTACACTCTATTAAAACCAAAAGGACACGCACTCGGAGCATTTGTAGGAATGGAAAAAATAGATAAACCAAATATTGTCGAAATAATTGGGGGAAAAAGAGCAAAAACTGGAGAACTAATTCAACCAACAGAAAGAGGAGAAAAATTTATCACAGAACTTGCTAAGCGATTAAATGATAATCCTGATAGATTAAAATACCAACTTTATCTTGAATCGGAAGAAGTAAAAAAACATGCTCAAGAAGTTATTGCTGCTCAAAAAATTAGACCCACTTATGCAAATGCATTTGCAAAAAGAAATCTTTTGCCAATCGATTACAAAAAAGGACATTTTGTTTTCATGCAAATATTAGATTTATATTAATTTATTTTTACAAAACAAAAAAGGGATTTATTTTGGAAAAATTAAAAGCGCTTCAAAAAGAAATGAAAAAACTTTCTAATCCAAAACAAGCAAAACTCTTAATGGGCTTTTTTAAAACAGGAAAAGGAGAATATGGGGAAGGGGATATTTTTTATGGAATTAAAGTCCCCGTTACGCGAACTATGGCAAAAAAATATTCTATTGAAATAACTCTAAAAGATTCAGAAGAACTATTGCATTCAAAAATCCATGAAGAAAGATTATGCGCATTACTAATTTTGATTCAAAAGTATGAATCCAAAAAGGTAAGCGAAAGTGAGAAAAAAGAAATCTTTGAGTTTTATTTGAAAAATACAAAATACATTAATAATTGGGATTTAGTGGATCTGAGTTGCCACCACATTGTTGGAGAATACTTATTCAACCACCCAAAAGAAATACAAATACTTGAAAAATTAGCAAAATCTGAATTGCTTTGGGATAAACGAATCGCAATGATTTCCACTTATCACTTTATTTACCGAAAAGAATTTGATTACCCAATTAAAATTGCAGAAATTTTACTAAATTCTAAAGAAGACTTGATGCATAAAGCGGTAGGGTGGATGCTGCGAGAAATTGGAAAAAGAGATTTACTTGTGGAAGAAACTTTCTTAAAAAAACATTACAAAACTATGCCAAGAACAATGTTAAGATACGCAATTGAAAAGTTCCCCGAAAAAAAGAGAAAATCTTATTTAAACGGAAAAATTTAATTTCCAAAATTTATTCATCAACAAGCTTTTTCTCAAAAACTACTGGATCCCAAATGTGTTCTAAATGTCCGTGTCTTATTTGAGATAAAACTTTTTGTTTGTTTGGAAGTTTTTGCCCTTCAGGAATTTTTAGAAATTTTTTAAACGCAGGAATAGTTCCAGGACTAATTGCATAACCCAGAGAAAGTAAAACAGCCATTACGCTTGGTTGTACTGAAAGAACAGCAACACTAATTTTATGCCCACCATTTTGTTTCACAACTTTTTCAGACAAACCAAAACCAAGTTTACCCAAGTTATATCCTCTATACTCATGCTCAACATATCTGTGAGTTACCCACCACCCTTCATGATGCGAATTAGACACCCAAAAAGTCGCAGCAGTTTTCCCATTCGTTTCTTTAAAGGTAAGTTCTTTTGAACTAGGAAGTAATTCACTAATCCCAAGATTTAATATTTTTCTTACCCCATTATGCACAATTGCATATTGTCCCCTAGAACCTACTACCCTTTTTACTTTATGTGCAATAGGAACATGATCATGAAACGTTTCCTTTATTCGATTACCAATTTTTATCTTTCCAACCATCTACAACACTAATTATAAAAACAATCTAACTCAATTTAAACAAAACGGTGAACACATGGACGATACAAAAATACTCCCTAAAGTCGGAACAGGAGCATTAATTATTCGCGAAGGAAAAATACTATTAGGAAAAAGAATTGGAAAACATGGTAATGGAACTTGGTCTCCGCCTGGAGGACTAATTGAATTCAATGAAGAAATCGAACATGCAGTAGAACGAGAAGTATTAGAAGAAACTGATCTCAAAGTAACTTGCAAAGATTTCTATAAAGTAACAAATAATATTTTCAAAGAAGAAGGAAAACACACAATCACTTTATTTTATTTTTGCGAATCAAATAAAGGGGAAGCAAAAGTAATGGAACCAACAAAATGCGAAAAATGGGAATGGTTTAGTTGGGAAAATTTACCCGAAAAATTATTTCTGCCACTTGCAATACTAAGAGATATGGGGCTTAATCCAACAAAAACTCAAACTAAGTGAAAAAATGAAACCCTTCAAAAGATTTGTTATAAGGGGAATTCCCAGAATGAGTTATACAACTGCCCTAACGCACCCTAATCCAAAAATTTCTAATCACCCAATGGTAAGAGCAGCAAAACTTGCGGTTGAACGAGGAATTGCTTCAAGCGAAGACTCTATTGGAGTCGCACATAATAAAATGAAAGCAATTAGAACCAGAAAAGTCAAAAACTAGGCAGAAAACCAATCTTTTTAAACCCAACTTTGTTAAAGTCTTTAAGTTTAGAGGGATAATTATGGTTGACGAGAAGAAATTTGAACAAGCAGGAACACTAAAGCCAGGTCACTTAGTTTTAATTGATGGAGAAGTTTGTGTTGTTAAAAGCGTTGAAAAATCAAAGCCAGGTAAGCACGGAGCAGCAAAAGCACGTGTAACTGCATTTAATATTTTTACAGGACAAAAAAGAGGATTACTAAAAGGAACTGATGGAGAAGTTGAAGTACCAATTGTTCCAAAAGCAGATGCTACAGTTGTTGCATTAATTGGAGAAGTAATCCAAATCATGGACTCAAATACTTACGAAACATTTGATGCACCAAAACCAGATGCTGATTCAGGAGTACCTGCATTAAGATCCGGAGATGCAATCGAATACCAAAAATATGGTGCTAACGTAAAAATTGTTAGAAAGCGATAAATCCTATTTAATCTGAGAAAGATTGACATTTACCAATCTTTTTCAAAATCTTTTTTTAAATAAAAATAAATTATTTAATCCCTGCGGAAAGCCTTTTAAGAAGAAAAAGACCCTAATTATTTATGTTAACAAGAAGACAACCTGCCCCTTTTGAATACTTAAAAATAAAACAAGGAAAGAAGGGAATTACTGCCACTATTAGAACTCACAAAAAAAATGTTTCTGAAGAGGTAATGGAAAGAAGAAGAATCGAAGCAAGAATCCTTGCAAGAATGGAAGCAGTAGAAATTGCCGAAATAAGAAAACAACAAAAAAGAGCAAAGGGATTTTCAAAAGTATTTGGTAAATTGAATAAAGAGCAAATAACTGATCTTACTAGACTTAGTAAGGAACAATCAGAACTTCTGGGAAAACTTAGTGCGGATTATAACGCAGGAAGAAAATTCACAAATAAAGAACTTGCCCCTGTTAAGAGTGCACTTATTTCACTTGCAACAAGACTTAATGAGAGTATAAAATATAGAACGGAAGTAGTAAAAACACTCAAAGGAGATGAAGCCAAAGCATCAAGAGAATATGTATTACATTTAGTGGGTGCTAGGGCAAAATTACTAAACAAAATAACTACTTTTGAAGAAACACAATTCTTCCCTAAAGGCTTTGTTGCGGAAGTAAAAGTGTTAGCTGGAATGAAACCAAGTAAATAAATAACTTCCCTTAAAGAAGTTCTATTATGCAAACAAAACCAAAAGCACTCATGCTAATTTCGGGAGGGATAGATTCTCCTGTTGCAGGAAAACTAGTTCAAGATAAATTTGACTTAGTTGCAATTCACTTTTCTCAAGAACCATTCACGGATAATTCAGCTGAAATAAAATCTCTCCTTCTTTGCAAAAAACTTGGACTAAAAGAAATGATTGTTATTGATGGGGGAGAACTCTTTAAAGAAATTGCGGACAAAAGTTATAGAGAATATTATTTTATTTTAATGAAAAGATTTATGATGAAGGTTTCTGAAAAAATTTCAGAAAAAAATGGATATTCCTACTTAATTACTGGAGAAAGTTTAGGACAAGTAAGTTCACAAACATTAAGTAACCTTAACACAATTAACCAAAGCACAAAAATAGAAATACTTAGACCTGTAATGTTTTTTAGTAAACAAGAAATAATTGATAAAAGCCGCAACTTTGGTTTCTTTGAAACTTCTCAAGGCCCTGAAATGTGCGATGCACTTGCAACTGGCTCTCCAAAAACAAGAAGTTCTCTTGACAAGGTAGTCGAACAAGAAAAACACTGCGAAATGGACACTTTAGTTGAAAAAGCACTTAGCAAAATTAGAATTGAGAGCACTGAAAAAGAAATTAAACTACAGGACAAAATAATTAATTTATGCGGATAAATTTATAAAAATATAAAGTGAACTAAAATGGAACTTGAAATTTCAACAGAAGTTTAAAGTAAATAAAATAGTGATTTTATGGAACTTGACGAATTTACTCCAAAACCTTGCCGAACAAAAATGGCTTATGAATTTCTACCAAAACACCCCATATTAATTAATTTAGAAAAAGCAAGTGAAGAAATTGCTACTGTTGCAACAATTGAAGTTAAAACAAAAGTACTATTAATGATAAAATTAGATTTTTGCACAATTTCCCTGTTCCCTTCAGGAAAACTACTTGTAAGAGGGGAAAGAGAGGAAGAGAAAGCAAAAGAAATAGCAAAAAAACTTGTTGGAGCACTAAAGCAAAGCGTTAAATAAAGAAAACCAATTAATTAAATTAATTTCAAAGGATATGAGAAAATGGCACAGTATGAAGCAGATTGTTTATTTTGCAAGTTCTGCAAACACGAAATGGATACAGCTATTGCTTACGAGGACGATAGAGTAATTGCATTTTTGGATATTAACCCTGCAGGAAAACTCAGTGGACACACCCTAGTTCTCCCAAAAAAACATTTTGAAACAATTGATAAAGTTGAAGAGGAATACTTAACTGCAATTATGCTTGCAATCAAAAAACTTATTCCTGCAATTAAAAAAGTTAGCGGGGCTGAAGGAATGAACATTATTCAAAATAATGGAAAAGTTGCAGGCCAACTAATACCTCACGTGCACTTTCATATTATACCAAGAAAACATGGGGACGGAATACGAATTGACGAAAATAGAAGAATGGCTAAACCTTTAGAACAAACTGAAATTGCCCAAGCAATAAAAGAAGAACTAAAAAAATAATATTAAAATTTAATTGAAACTTAACTAATCCAAATTAGGCTTTTACTAATCAACTATTTTTTCAAGTTTTTTTCGAGTTAGTTCATCCCCAAAGAAATTATATGAAGCGAAGAAAACTCCTTTCGGAACTGCAAACCCAGCTTGTTTAATTGTAGCAATTTGTTTTTTTGCAGAACTAATAGAACTAATATCTAAAGCAACAAGTGATTCTCTAAATTGTCCTTTGTGAGACAGGTGCATTTTAAGTCCATCAAGTTGCACATTTGTATTTTCCATTACTTTTTTTGCAAGCAAATCATACGCATCCGGATTAAGCATTTGACCTTTTCCTGCATCAACAATCGGAAGAACATCCAAATCATAATTTTTATGCCCTTTTTCTTTTGCCTCAGCAAGTGAACCAAAAAATAATACTCCTTTAAACTCAGGAAACTTCTTTCTAACTTCACTAACTGCACTAACTACCCCATTTCTAATTTCTTTTCTAATTCTTGCACGCTTTTGACGAATTCCTACAAATCTTTTTCTTAAAAACAAAGGTTGCTTTAAAATAAATTCTCGCCAAATCTTTGGTCTTTCACTTGAAGGAACTTTCATCATTACTCTAAGCATTCTTTCAACAAACTTCTCAGCTTCAATTCCATTAAGGGCTTTTCTTGCGACTGGAACTTGAGGTTTCTTTATCATTCTTTTCAAAACCATACTTTACTTACACTTTTGAAATATTTAAAACCATTCAAAACGCCTAAAAATAGCAATTCGGCGAGGATGGTTTGGATTTTATTTCAATCAAAGTCAGGAAGAGTTTGCTTTCCAAACCCCGAAGGTATTAATCCAACATAGCCCTATATTGTACAAGAAGGAAAAAGGGGTAAAGCCCAACACACTTTTTTCTTTGAATATATAGCTCCAAAACAGGGATAAGAAGGTTTCATCAAAATCACCGAAAGTTTTTTGTCCCTGGAAAAATACATAGCTTGCCAAAGGCACAAAAATTAGTTCGGCAAAACACCGAAGAAAGAATTAAAAGTAGTAATTTTGGTAATGTAAATAATTGAGTTGGGTTAAATGGATTTAAACTTAGAAGAAATAGAAAAGACTGAAGGCTCTCCTTTTGTAGAACGCTTTGAAGAATTCTTTAATCTTGAATACAAAAAACATATTGAACGAATAATTGAATCCTATCCTGAAAAGAAAACAATTATTGTTAATTTTAAAATCTTAGAAAAGTTTGATCCGATTTTAGCTGATGAACTACTTGATAGTCCTGATGCAGTACTTGAAGCCGCACAAACTGCAATTCAAAATGTACACATACCCACTCTTACAACAGAAGCATTCAAACCATACATTAGATTCAATAATCTTCCAAGAGATCGAGAAATTGATGTTAGAAATTTAAGTGCAAAACATTTAGGAAAAATGATTTCAGTAGAAGGACTTGTAAGACAAATCACTGATGCTTTACCAAAACTTACTTTAGCTGTTTACAAATGTAAAAGATGTGGAAACGTATACAAAATCCCTCAAGAAAAACAACAATTAAGACCGCCCTCAATGTGTGAGTGTCACAGTAAAGATTTTGAATTACAAGAAGAAAAAAGTGAATTCATGGATTATCAAAAAATCCAAGTTCAAGAAACTCTTGAAAAATTAAAAGGAAATGAACAGGCAACATACATAGATGTTTATGTTAGTGATGATTTAGTAAATAAAGTTGCAGCAGGAGACAAAACACGTTTTGTTGGAGTACTACGATTAGTTCCTCCACAAAAAGAAAAAGGAAAAACTGTTTATGGAAGATATCTTGATGTTAATTCACTTGAAGAAACTGCAAAAGAATTCTCAGAAGTAGATGTTACAAAAGAAGAGGAAGAACAAATCAAAAAACTTGCAAAAAATCCACAAATTTATGAAATGTTAGCACAAAGTGTAGCTCCGGCAATTTACGGACATGATATTGTAAAAATTAGTATTGCACTTGAATTATTTGGAGGAGTAACAAAACACTTACCAAATGATCAAAAAATTAGAGGAAACATTCACATTTTATTAATCGGTGATCCTGGTTGTGGAAAATCACAGTTACTTCAAGCCGCAAATAAAATCGCTCCAAAAAGTATTTACGTTTCAGGAAAAACAACAACAGGGGCAGGATTAACTGCATCAGCTGTTAAAGATGAATTTGGAGAAGGAGGATGGACACTTAAAGCAGGAGCATTAGTTTTAGCTTCAGGGGGAGTCTGCATGGCAGATGAACTTGATAAAATGAACCCTGAAGATAGAAGTGCACTTCACGAAGCAATGGAACAGGGAATGATTAGTGTTGCAAAAGCAGGAATTGTTTCAAGATTTAAAGCAGAAACTTCATTACTTGCAGCAGCAAATCCAAAGTTTGGAAGATTTGATAAATTTACTCCATTTTTAGAACAAATTGATTTACCACCCTCACTAATTTCAAGATTTGATTTATTTTTCATGATAAGAGATATTTTAGATAAAACACAGGATGAAAAAATCTCTGAACACATCCTTAAGACTCACCAAAGTGGAGAAAAAATAATGCAAGCAGGACACAAAGGAGTTGCACTTAAGAAAGAAGAAAAAGAAGAAATTGATAAGAAAACAAAACCAATACTTGACAAAGAGATATTTAGTAAATACGTTTCATACGCAAGACAAAAATGCTTCCCAATATTAAGTGAAGAATCAATTGCAACAATTTCAAACTTTTATGTTGGACTACGTGACCAAGGACGTCAACAAGGAGCATACGCAGCAACAGCAAGACAACTTGAAGGACTTGTAAGATTATCAGAAGCAAGCGCAAGAGTAAGATTAAGTGATGTTGTTGAAGTGGAAGATGCTGAACGAGCAATTAGACTTGTAAAGAAATCTTTAGAAGAAACAGTAACTGATCCTGATACTGGAAGAATTGATATTGACATTGTAACAACTGGAGTAACTCAATCAAAGCAAACAGCAATAACAACAGTTCTTAGAATTATTAAGGAATCAATGGCAACAGGAATAGATATGGTGCCAATAGAAGAAGTAGTTATGAAAGGAGTAGAAAAAGGAATTGATGAACAAAGAATTAATGCTGCTCTTGAAGAACTTGAAAAGAAAGGAGACATTTACAAACCAAGACACCACTTTGTTAAACCATCGACAAAAGGAAATAACTAAACCTAACTCAAAAAAGCCAATTTCTTAAAGCCCCAATCGTCTTTAAAAAAAGAAACACCCTAAACTTCTATTGTGATTTAATGGCCAGTAAACGAAAACAACCAAAAAGCACTACTGCTAAAAAAGAAATAAAAACTGACTCAACTCCAAAAAAGGATGACCACTGGCTAAGCGCAGAAGCATTCATTTTACTTGCAGTAATGTTTGTTGTTGTTGAAAGTATTGGACTATTTGTTGCGCACACTCTTTTTTCATTAGGACTTGCACAAACTTCATTCACTGGAAACATTGATGATGTTGCAAATTCATTAATTTTATTTTTCGTTATGATGGTGATGACAGCAATCACACTAATTATGATGAGACTTAATAAAACAAAAAAATTACTCTGGTTAATTGAAGCACTAGCAGTATTCTCAACTTCAATAATTGTTTTTAGTGCATTCTTCCCAACTGACGATTTAATGGTTCTATTAATTACAATCGCACTAATGGCATGGAGATATACTCACAGAGAGGACATGATATTTAGAAATGTAATAAGTTTAATTGCAATTGCAGGAGCAGGGGCATTCTTAGGGTTATCATTTGGATTACTGCCAGTTCTAGCTTTCATAATTTTATTATCAATCTATGATATCATCGCAGTATTTTATACAAAACACATGGTGGAAATTGGACAAACTGCAACAAAAAATAATTTTGCATTCACCGTTGCAATTCCGACAGAAAAACACAAATTCGAACTTGGAAATGGAGATTTAGTAATACCACTTGTTGTTGCAACAAGTATTTTGATTAACGGACCGTTTCACAATAATGGAATAATTGCTGGACTAGTTCTTGGAGCAAGTTTTATTGGACTTATGAGTAGTATTTATTCGGTTTCAATTGGAAAAAAACCACTACCTGCATTACCCCCACAAACAGCATTAATGGTAATTGTAATAATTGCTTCACTAGTTTTAGGATTGTGAGAAAATTGTTAAACAAACTAGATTTCGAAATGCTCCACTACTAAAAAGAAATAGAAAAGTCCCGCTCACCGCAATTAGAAAATATGGAGGAGTACTTGGACTTGAAGGAAAAATTTCTCCAGAAATTGCTCAAGAAGTAATGACAAAAATTAGAAGAGATGAAATCGCAAGAGGTATTAGAGAGCATAGACAAAAACATTTTTTTACTGAACTTGATGCACAAGCACATGGATACAAAAGAAACAGAACTCTTCTAAGCATGGCCACAACAGAAGGAGTGGATCTTGAACCAATTTTACGCCAAAGAATAAATAGATTTAGAAAAACGAGAATACTTCACGCTGGCGCAGGACACTTAGCACTTGATGAAAGTATTAAACAAACATTTGGAAAAAAGGTCCACCTCACTTCATTAAATATAATTCATCCTAGACCCATTGAAAGACCCGGATTAATTAAACGAAGAAAA
>CAZOCW010000002.1:0-2718 GCA_964578405.1 uncultured archaeon
TTGCTTCGTATTCTGTTAGTCCAAGTTTTTCAAGGAGTGTGTATGCTTCAGCTGAACTATTCACTTCCAACCACCAAATTGAATATTAACTACATACATATTACGTACAAACCAGTATATAAATTTACTTTAAAACGTTAATTAGGGTCTTTACCCAGGGTTTTATGTGAAAAATAAAAAATTAGACCTATAAAAAGGTCAAAAAATTAAGAAAAAGAAAGGAGAATTTAGTCCCTTCTTGGTCTTCTACTTCTACTTCCGCTTCGTGCAAGTTTTTTTGCTTGGTATGCTTTTCTTGCTTTTTCTTCTTGTACTTCGTCAATTTCTTGTTCGAATTCGTTTACTTGAGCACTAAAAGCTTCTCTTGCAATTTCTTTTCTTTCAACTAGTACTTCTCTTGTAATTAAGTAGAATAACAATGCAAGTGATTTTCTTCCCTTGTTATTTGCTGGAACAACTAAATCCACATTTCCAATAGGAGAATCGCTTCCCGCGATTGCTATTACTGGGATGTGTATTTCGCTTGCTTCTTTTAATGCTTGTGCATCAGCAATTGGATCTGTAATTAGTATAACTTTTGGTTCGTGGAATAATCTAGCTTGAGGATTAGTAAAAGTTCCAGGAATGAATCTTCCAATGAATTCTTTTGATCCAGTCATTGCAGCTAATTTTCTTGCTGGTTTGTGACCGTATAATCTTCTGGCAACAATTGCAACGTCTTTTGCGTCGTATTTTGCAATCATTTTTGCAATCATTCTAATTCTTTTGTCAATTGTTTCAATGTTGAATACCATTAACCCATCTTTTCTTTTCTTGAAAATGTATCTTCTCATTTCGCCTGTTTTGAATTTAGTTCCGATATGAACTCCGCTTTTCAGGTATGTTTCTATGTCGATTAACAGATCTTTTCCTTTATAGAATTCTGTGTCGTCAATTTCTTGTCTATTATCTTTTTCAATTCTTTCTTCCATAGTATCACTCTTTCAACATCTAACAAATATCATTTCTATTTTTGGAATTTCATTACGTCATCCATTATGTTTGCGTGTGTTAGTAAAACTTTTCTACAACAATATCGCTTTACGCCTAAATCGTCAAGAACTTTTCCAGCTTGTTCCCCTTTAGTCGTTCTTTCTTCAAATTCGGAGTATAAACCAGCTAATGGTTTTCCGCACGAAAAACATCTTATTGGAACAATCATTTTCCCACCACAAACATCCATCTAACTTTTTCCATAAAATATGGAAAAAATGAAAGCAATAGCTTTCATCTTTTACTTCTTTGCTTAATCTTTCTTGCTTTTCTACCTAATGGTTTCTTTGTTTCTACTCTTCTTACATCATCAACAAGCAAGTTTCTGTCGTATGCAATGAATAAATCTTTGTATTTTTTTCCTTTTGCTTTTACTATTGCTTTTGCAATACATGATCGTACTGCTATTGCTTGGCTCATGAATCCTGAGCCGTTAACTGAAATATCAATATTGAATTCTTTAATTACATCTCCAGCCAATCTTACTGGTTCCATTATTAATTCTTTAATGTATCCTGCTGCGTAAGCATTAACGTTTACTTTGTTAATTTTTATTGTTCCGTTTCCTTTGTAGATTACTGCTCTTGCTGCAGCTGTTTTTTTCTTTGCTTTAACAGTCATTCCTGCTTTTTTTGCTGCAGGTTTTATTGTTTTCTTTTCGTCTTCCATTTATTCACCTTTCAAAACTATAATTACCATCGTCCGCCTAATGCTTCAGCGATTTCTTTCATTGTCATATAACCGTATCTTTCATTACATTGAAATTCTTCAAATGTTATTGCTTTTTCTTTTGCAAGTTCTTTTGGAACTGCGTTAAATACTTCCAAGTTTTTGATTAATCTTTCTTTTGCACTTTTCTTTGTAGGAAGCATGTTTCTAACCATTCTTCTAAACATTCTGTCTGGAACTCTTGAATATTTTGGTCCAAAGTGTGGGTTTGATTTGATTGCAGCATCTACTCTTCTTTTGTATTTTTCCATTATACTTTCAGAGTTACCAACTACTACTGCATCTTGTGCATTTAGTACTGTAACTGATTCGCCTTTAATTAAGGCTTTTGCAACTTTTGTTGCTATTCTTCCTGCTACGAGTCCCTTTACATCTACTATCATAATCTAACACCATTTTCAAATATCATTTATCCAACTATTACTAAGTCACTTGCTTTTGTTTTTGCTGCTTTTTCTGCAAAGTCTTTCAATAAAACAAATTCACCTTTTTTATTGATTTTTGCCATAGCATTTGCACTAGCACTAACTGCAACTATAACTGCTTTGTTTTCTAACTCTCCGTCAGAAAGTATTTTTCCAGGAACAATTATTGTTTTTCCTTTATTTAGAGCAACCATTTTGTTTACGTGTTCTAAATCTACTGTTAAAGCGTTTCTTGTTGGAGCATCCATTCTCTTTGCAAGATCTGCCCAGATTTCTTTTTTAGTTGCTTTTGCTGCTTTTTCTAAACTCGCAATGAGTTTTATTGTTTCTAATTTTTTTGCCATAATTTTTTCACTTCTCTTTTGTAAATATAATACTAATTCTATGCAGGGGAAGAGATTCGAACTCTCGAAAGCACTAAGCTACAGGATTTCCTTTCCAAATCAACTCTCAAATACGTTTTAGGCGTAAATGGAACTTAAGTCCTGCCCCTTTGACCGCTCGGGAACCCCTGCTTTAGTTATTCCAATGC
>CAZOCW010000002.1:2818-4799 GCA_964578405.1 uncultured archaeon
CTTAAGTCCTGCCCCTTTGACCGCTCGGGAACCCCTGCTTTAGTTATTCCAATGCATACCCTCACTTTGTGGGGGTTTTCATTTATAATTTCTTTAATTGTTCTTCTACTTCATCAAGTCTTGCAACTACTTGGTCAACTGCTGCTTCAAGTAATTCTTTTGCAGTTAATTGGCCTGTTGTTTCAATTGATAAAATGAAATCTGTTTTATTAAAATCCACACGAACTCCGTGTTTTCTTAAAATATCCAAGTGTTGGTTTTGGTGGTCTGTGTTATAAGGGTCAGAGAAGAAAAGTTTTCCTGCTTTTACTTCAACGCTTCCTTTTGGCATTTCTGCTAATATTGCTTTAGTATCATAACTTTTGTCATTATTTATTTCAACTATTTCATTGTATGAAACAATTGCTGGTTGGAATTTTGCGTGTACTTCTCCAGTACTCATTACTGCTGTCATTTCCATTTTCAAGTTTTGTTCTTTTGCTAATTTTGTAAGTATTATTTTCTTATCAATGATTTCAATTTTTGGGTCAGTGCATTTAATGTCTTTACTTGTTACAACACCAGGACCAGTTTTTTCTAGTACCAATTTAACAGTGTCTCCAATTTTGTATGATTTAACATCTGTTTTTACTGGAAGTAATCCTAATCTATTTGCTAACATTTCATCAAATATTACTGAATCGTTTTCATAAATGTGAACTGAATCTATTGCAAGGCATGGAACTTTTGTCATTATTGCTCTTCTTAGAGTGTTAAGGAATATGTGATTTGTTCCTTTAACAAGGTACTTTGAAACATTGTCTTTTTCGTGTACTCTTTTAATATCCATAAACATCCATCCAATTTATTTTTCACATTTATTTAATTATTTTACTTTTCAGCTTTTCCTCTAAATTTCTTTTGTTTTCTACATCCGTCGTGCGGGTGTGGAGTAACATTTTCAATTGATAAAATTCTTAGTCCATTTCTTGTAATTGATCTAATTGCAGCTTCTGCTCCAGTTCCAGGTGAAGGTGCTTTATTTCCGCCTCTTCCTCTTACTTTAACATAAACTTCTCTAATTCCTTTTTCTCTTGCTGCATTTGCAATATTTTCGGCTAACTTCATTGCAACGTATGGAGATCCTTCTTTGTGTTGTGCTTTTGTTTCCATTCCGCCTGTTGCTTTTGCGATAGTTTCAGCACCAGTTAAGTCAGTTAGTAACAACATTGTATTGTTGTGTGTTGCTAACACGTGTACTATTCCTCTTGTTTCTGCCATTTTTCATCAACTCTCAAATATTATTCTTTAGCTTCAACTGCAGCATCTGCAGGTTTTGCGTCTTCGAATTCTTTCTTTAATTCGTTTACAACTTCTTCTGGTTTTCCTTTTACTGCTTTTTTGTTTGATTGTTTTTTCATTTCAAACATTAATTCTTTTCCATACCAAGCAACTTTGTTTTCTTCATCTGCTTGTACAATATAACTTGGTTTGTCTACTCTTTTTCCATTAATTGCAACGTGTCCGTGTACAATGAATTGTCTTGCTTGTTTTGGAGTATTAGCAAGTCCTTTTCTCCACACTATTGTTTGTAATCTTCTTTCAAGTAGTGTTTCTGGAGTTAAAACTAATACATCATCAAGTGATGGAGAAGCGTTTAATATCCCCATTTTTTTCATTGAGTCAAGTAATTCTTTTTCTCTCTTTAGTCTATTTTCAAGTCCTAAAGCAAGTAATTTTCTTGCTGTTGCTCTTTTTGATCTGATTATAGTTTCTGCTCTATAAAGTTCTCTTTTGTTTTTTAAACCGTAAACTTTTTTCAAATCTCTTTCCTTTTCTATTCTTTCTTTTTGGAAAGCTTTTCTTGGAGTTTGGTATTGTTTTCTTTTTTTTCGAGGGTCACCCATAATCAATCACATCTTCATTTAATTATTTTTTTGCTGGAGCTGCGGCAGCTTTTGCTGGTGCTGAAGCTTTTCCTGCATCTTTCTTTGATACTCCC
>CAZOCW010000002.1:4809-21152 GCA_964578405.1 uncultured archaeon
GGAGTTTGGTATTGTTTTCTTTTTTTTCGAGGGTCACCCATAATCAATCACATCAATATTATTTCTTTGCGGGAGCTGCAGCTTTTGCTGGTGCTGCTGGCTTACCTACATCTTTCTTAGTTACACTTACAGTTCCGCCTTTGCCTCTATGTTTAGACTTTGTCTTTTGTCCTCTAACAGGCAATCCCCACATGTGTCTTAATCCCACATAGGATTTGATTTCAGCAAGTCTTGTTAAGTCGTTTCTTAATGTGAACGCTAAATCGTTCATTGTTAAGTGTTTATTTACTCCAGTTTCAACATCCTTTTGTCTATTTAATGTCCAATTTGGCAACTTGTGCTTTTCAGGAGCAAGTATTACTTCTTCAAGTTTTTTGATTTCTTCAGGTGTTAATTCACCAAGTCTTTTTGATTTAGAAACTTTTGCTTCTTTTCTAAATTCGTTAGCCATTATTCCGCCAACTCTTTGACCTATTCCTTTTATTCCTTGAAGTCCAGATTCAACGCTTTTTGTGCCGTCAAGATCTTTACCTATTACACGAACGATATAATTGAATTCTACCATTTTTAATCAACTCATCAAATATAATTTATTTCTTCAAAGCTTTTAGAGCTTTTACTACGCCTTCATGACTTTCTTCTTCTTTTACTTTAGCCATTTCGTTTATTGGAAATAAGTGTAGTACGTTGCATTGTTTTCTTTTTGCTTTTGATCCATCAACAAGAACTTTTCCTTGCTTTGGTTTTGAAAGAACTACTACAGTTCTTCCTGCTTCTCTTCCTTTTGTTTTGATGCAAACTTGTCCTATTTCCATAAATACAACTCCATTAATTCTTTTATTCTAAGTCAGCTCTTTTCATTGCTTGTTTAACATATTTTCTATACTTGTCATCAACGTCATCCATTTTCTTTACGCCTGCAAGTACTTTTCCCATTTCAGTAAATACTGCTTCTCGTGCTTCGCCTGAAAGTATTCCGCCAAACGGTGCACTTGGTCTTTTTTCAGTTTTACTGAATTTTGCAAGTCCACTCTTTGTTTCGTGTGGAACTCCGTGAAGTGTTCTTCCTGTAATTGAGCAATTTCTTTTTTTGTGCTTTCCTTTAAAGTATTCTCTTTTTGTTCCACTAGCGCTCTTTCTAGTTTTGTATTGCATTCTTCGTTTTCCAGGTGCTACCATGTTAAATCACATTTTCCTTTTTTTAAATATCATTTTTTCTTAATAAATTTGTCATATCCTTTATCAACGTAATTCATTAAAATTGCCGCAATCAAATAATAAAAGAAATACATTTTGTAATAACCAATTTCACTTGTTTCTAATCCAACTGGGATCCAGCTAAAAGGATTAAATAAATTGAAATCATTAAACGTTGGTAATGGAAGTATTGAATTTAAATTAACTCCATTATACAATGTACCAAGGAACCAAAACGCTATCAAAAATGCAGGCATAGTAAATAGACTCAACTTCATATTTGAGTTCATCATTTCCATGTTTTGTTGCATTATACTTGATTGCAATTCCTCAATCTCTTTTTTATTCTTGTCAGCCTCCTTTAATAACTCATTAAATCTTTTTTGATCATTTTTTATTTTCGTCTGAAATGCTTTCATTTTTTCTTTGTCAATAAGTTTTCTTTGAAGTACTTTTGACAGAGCAGCAAGTGCAACCGTTATGCAAAATATTATTATTGCAGGTTCCAAATACTACACCTAAAAATGCTCACCAGCACTAACTATTTTCTTAAAGGCAAAGTTTTAAAAGGTACTTAATGACCTTTCAAAAAATGCTCTAAAAATATAACTCTTTTCACATCTCCCCAATTAAACCCATTATAATGCATCGTTTATGCGATTTTACCCAAGTATTTTGCAAGTGTTTCTTGCTGTGTTTTTGCGATTTCTTCGTAAAATCTGTAAATTATTCCTACTGTAAGTAGTATTCCTGTTCCACTTGCTATTCCTGCTAACACGAAGTCTCCTCCGCCTGCTAGAACCGCAACAAATATTGATCCTAAAATTGTAATTGGAGGAATATATCTTTCAAGTACTTTTTCAATAACTCTTTTGTCTTTTCTAAATCCTGGTATTTGCATTCCACTTCTTTCAAGTTGTGCTGCAACTGCTTCTGTACTTTGGTTTCCCATTTGTACCCAGAACCATCCGAATACTACATATGCAATTATTAATAAAATCATGAATACCCCTGATTGAATTAAAGCGTTCATTGTTGCAGTTGTTATTCCTTCAACAACTACCCCTGCAATTAAACTTCCCCCGCCCGTACTTACTGCGTGGAATAATTGAGTATTTCCAATACTTGGAAACATTGTTGCCCAAGCTATTGCATCAAATATTGGCCCAACAATTGGTATTTTTTCAACAAACATCGCCCAAAGTCTCATATTCATGAATAATGCTGATGCTAAAATTACTGGCATATTACTAACATACAAAAATTTAACAGGATATCTTCCGCCCGTTCCTCTATAACCCATTGTAATTGGAATGTTTACGTGCATTCCTTCAGCAAATACAACAACTAAAAATATTGCAAGTACTCCAACTAATGGAAGTAAAACTAACCATTCACCTGGTGTTGCAACAAAGAATTTGTAAAGCATTCCGCCTTGAGCCAAATCTGCAATCGGGAAACTAAATGTTTGCCAAAATAATCCTGCTGTTACTCCCGCTGCAATAAATAAACTTATTCCTGAACCAATTCCGTATTTTGAAACTATCTCATCCAAGTATAATAATATTAATGATCCAAATGCTATTTGTAATAAAATGATTGGCATCATTCCTGCCGCAGGAACAATTAACCCACTTCCAACATAAATGAATGCTTCAACGAAACACAATACCACTGCAAGTATTTTTTGTAATTGTTGGAATTTTGCTCTTCCTTCTTGACTACCTATGTCAATGTTAATTAATTTTGCACCTAAAAACAATTGTAAGAAAATTGATGCCATTACTATTGGGCCAATTCCTGCTGTAATTACTGTCCCAATTTCACTTGCAAGTAACAATTGCATCATTGCCAATTGTTGATTTTGAGGCACATTTGGATCAAGACCAAATAAGAAAATTCTCGATAGAACTAAGAAAATAATTAGTGCTAAGAAAGTCCACATCATTTTTTCTTTGAATGGAACTTCTTTTTCAGGTTTTTTAATCTCAGGCAGGTATTGGGATATTCCTACTAATGCGTCAATTATTGCACCCAACAAATTCACCCGAATATTTAATTTTAATATTTTTTTCAAATCTTTTTTCTTATTAAAATAACCAAAATTGTGTTTTTATTCCTTCGCTTTTGATTTTTCGCGCTCAAATTTTACACAATTGCTGGTTTGCTCAAGCTCCCCTCTTTAAGAGCTTTAAAAAATTTTATTTTAATGAAAACCTTTCACGCTTTGTCTTCTTCTACACTTTCGAATTCAAGGTCTTCATCATCTTCGCCTTCAAGTTTTTCTTCTTGTACGAAATCTTTTTTAGCGAACTCGAATTTTCCGCCCGCTTTGATGATTTTTGCTATTGCTCCCTTTGAAGCATTTATTTTCAAAACAATTTTGTGAGTTACTTCTCCGCCAGAAAGAACTTTACCAAATTCGCTTTTCTTTGTAATAATATATTTTTCGCCTTCTTTTGTTGCTTTTCCTTTTGCAACTAAATCATCTAAAATCAAATCAAGTTTGCCTAAAGCAATTGCATCCATTTTTGGAGCAACTATTTTCATTCTGTACATTCTTGGTTTTAATCTACCAGCTGAGTGGAATCTATGTTTGTTAGTTCCTGCTTTTCCTCTTCCGCCTCTTCCTCCGGCTCCTCTTCTATTCTTTGTGTTTCCTGCACCCATTGTTCGCTGTCCGCGTTTCTTATTCTTTTTTCTTTTTACTCTGTCAGTCATATTCTTCACCTTTGCATTTCACACAAATAAATTTTACATCATTCTAACTACTAAATCGTTAATTTTTTCTCCTCTATTTCCTGCTGCTCCGCCTAATTTAAAGGGCATCTTAATTCCTTTTCTTTCATATCCGCCTTTTGGTGGACTCATTTTGAAAAGGTTTCTAATTCCAGCTTCTGCAGGAGATTTTCCTTTTGTTAACTCTGCAACAACTTTTTTAGCATCAACTTTTTGTCCTTCTTTCAAAGGTAAAGCTTTTTTTTCAATTAATAATTTCAATGTTGCTTCACTTATTTTTCCATAAGTTGCATAATCTTGAGCAGTTTTAATCATTTTTGTTGTTTGTTCGCTTTCTTGGAAAATACTTAAGTTGTTTACTCTTTTTAGATTAAGTAACTCAAGTGTTTTTGAGATATCAGGAGCGATATTTACTGTTCCTCTAATTCTGATTACTGCATACATACTTTTCACCACTCAACTTTCATTTACAAATATTAATTTTTACATTTGCCTGCAGATGATCACATCTGATTTCTTGTTTCTTTTTGTACTTTTCTTTCAATATCTTTTGATGCTTTCATTTTTCCTGTTTTTGACAATGCATCAACAGCTGCTTGTGCGAAGTTCAGTGAGATTGTTGATCTTCCTGATGTTCTTCCCCAAACATTCTTTATTCCTGCAAGTTCCATTACTGGTTTAATTGCTTTTCCTACTGCAAGTCCAGTTCCTTTTGGTGCTGGCATTAAAACAACTCTTACACTTCCACTGTGCCCTTCAACTTTGAATGGTAGTGAGTGTTTATCGTCAGTAGCTTGTTCTTCCCAACTTCCGCTTCCTCTGTAAACTCTAACTAAATTTAATTTTGCAATTCTTTTTGCTTTATTTATTGCAGGGAATCTATCTGCATCTTTTCCTGTTCCTACTCCAACGTATCCGTTTTTGTTTCCGATTAATATTTCAGCTCTATAAGAGTATTTTCTTCCAGCTCTTGTTACTCTTGTAGTTCTAGCAACATAAAGTAAGTGATCACTTAATGTTAGTAATGAATCAACAATTTCTGGTTCAAGAATCTTAATTCCTTTTTCGTATATTTCTTCAATGTTAGTAATCTTTCCGCTCTTAACTGCTCTTCCAAGTTCTGTTTTTGGTGTCCAATTGTTTAATGCTGTTTGTTTTTCACTTAATTCTCTTTCAATTCTTTCAATTTCAGTTTCAACAGCTCTATCTCTTCTACCAGGTCTTCCGCTTTTAGCACCCTTTCCACCTTTAGCACTAGCTTCTTGTCTTCTATTCATGCTTTCACCTTCGCAATTTCACTCTTTGCTTTTTCGAAAGCTTTGTTGAACTCTCCAAGAGCCATTCCAGCTTTTGTATATTTTGTAAACATAGCGTTTGCTTTATCGCCTAATTTCTTTGCGTATGAATCAAGCATTTTTCCGTTTAATCTATCTTCGCTTGGTACTGCACTCATATCAAATGGAACAACTGCTCCACCATCTGCTGCACCTTTAACAACTGCGAATATTACACTTCCGTGAGATGGGTGTTTTCTCCCAATATCAAGAACGCATGCTTGTCCACTAACTTTCTTTCCCAAATAAAATCCAACTAAATATGCACTAGGAGTGTTGTTTGTTCCGTACCATCCGAATTTTTCTAGATCAGTTGAGTCAACACTAGCAATTGTTATATCTCCCTTAGGATCAAACTTTACTGCTTGAGCGATTATTCTTGTATTTGTTTTTCTAACAACTATTCTTATTTTTCTTGATCTAACAAGTGCAAGTCTTTTTGAATAATCCGTTTTACCTTCTTTTCTTCTTCGGAATTTTGTTTCGTAAGTTGTAGTAATAGTCATTTCTTCGCCCCCTCAACGTAATCTACTAAATGTTTCTTTCCTCTAAAATAATTTCCTTTAACCATTTTGTATAATTTACTGTATCCCAAATTATTTACACTTTCTGCGTGTGTTGTTTTTAATTCTTTAAGTGTTCTTCTTTGTGATCTTACTCTTCCAATCCAGCTGTCTCTTTGTTTTGTTCTTGTTTTTTTAGTTCCAGCTCTATTTCCTTTTCCTCTTCCTCTTCCTTTATCTTTTTGTACTTGTCTAATTCTTGCTCTTCCCATTGATTGTTTCTTTGATGGTCTTTTTTGTATTACTCTTTCTGCAATTAATGATCGAATATCATCTTTTGTCATTGCTTCTGCAACTTTACTTATGTTAGCAGGGTCGATATATATTCTTCCTTCCCCGATTTTCAATATTATTGCTGCGAGTTGTTTTGCTTTTGCTGATTCCATCAAATTCACCTAAATTTTAATTTAATACCCAAATACCTTTTGCATTTGCTTTTGTAATTATTTCGTTTCTTTTTCTTTTTCCAATTGTAGCTGCTAATTTTGCTGCTTGTGTTTTTGGATCAATTTTTTCTAAATCATTAAAATTACAAACTAATACTTCTCTATATCCACTAGGGTGTATTCCTCTTGCTTCTCTGCATCCTCTGTATCCGATTTTTGGTCTAAATCCGTGTTCAATTCCTTTATCAAGATCAATTCCGTGTGGCATTCTCCACTTATCCCATTTTGCAATAGATTTTCTTCTAATGTTTTTCTTTCCAAATCTTCCTCTGAAAACTGGATGAGATGTTTTTAATTTATTAAGCATCATTTGATTTTTGTAAGCTTCATTACTTTTTTTCTTGTTTTCTTTCTTAACGTATTGAATGAATTTTTTAGTAGTAACTGATTTCTTTGCTTCAACTTTAGAGTCTTCAGCTTTTGCTTCTACTTTTGCATCAACCTTTTTTTCAGTTTCAGCTTTAGCTTTACTTTCTTTTTTTGCTGCTGTTTTTTCTGCCATCAAAATCACACTCAAATTATCATTAATTTAATTATTCTCTTCCTCTTACTACTTCTATAAATTTACCTTTGTGTTCGTCAATGTTTCCAGTTGCAACAATATAAATTCCATCCTGGTATCTTCTTATATCCTTGTTTTTTACTTTTGTTTTTCTTTCAAGGTTAGATGATGTTTGACCAACATCTTCCTTATTTATTCCTGTAACAACAATATCTTGTCCTTTAATTTCAACTTTTGTTGCACCGAATATTTTTGATTTTCTTGCAAACTTTTCCCCAAGGAAATTTTTAATATTAACATTTTCTTTATCAACTTGAATTGCCATTGGAAAGTGTGAGTAAACAACTTTTAACTCGTACTTATATCCTGCAACTAATCCTTCAACCATGTTTTTTATGTGTGAAACAATTGTTTCAACTAAAACATCAGTTTGTTTGTTTTTAGGAGATCCTTCAACAATTATGTCATTTCCTTTAACAGTAAGAGTAACTCTATGAGTTTTGAACTTTTTGCTTATTGTTCCTTTAGGGCCTTTAAGTGTCAAATGATCCTTATCTTTAAGATCAATGTGTATTTCACTTGGCATCTTCAATGTTTTTACAATGCTTTCAGTCATAAATATTCACTCTCAATTATTTCCCACTAATACATGAATGCTATTAATCTTCCGCCTAAACCTTTAGATTTAGCTTCTGTGTGTGTCATTAGTCCACTTGGTGTTGACACTACAATGAAACCAACATCTCTTGCTGGCAAATATCTTTTTTCATATTTTTCAAATTCAGTTTTCTTTACTGCATATCTTGGTTTAATTGCTTTAATTTCATTTAATTTTCCATTTAATTTAACTTTAATTGTAATTACACCTTTTTCATCTAGCTTATCATAGCTTTCGATATAACTATTATCTTTTGCTATGTCAAGAACTTCAGCAAGGAAGTTTGAGGCTGGCTTTAATACGCATTCTGCCTTTGAAGCAGCTTCAGCGTTCCTTATTTTTGTTAATGCATCTACAATTGGATCATTTTGTGCCATATCATCACCTCAGTACTTTTCCCAACCTAGGTCTGTTGCTCTTTCTTTAAAGCATCTTCTACAAATTCCTAAGCCGTATTTTCTAATCATTCCTTTTCTTGTGCCGCAAATTTTACACTCTCTTACTCCAACACTTCGTTTCTTCATTTTGTCGTTTTTGGATTTTTGTTTTTTTGCTACTTCAACTTTTGCGCCACTCATAATCTAACACCATTTTTCAAATATAATTATTCAACTATTGCCCCAACACTTTGTGCAAATTCAATTGCTTCTTGTGTTGTTACTCTTTGTTTCTTTCCAACTCTTGATTGTTTTAATTTTCTTAATTTTACTCTGTATCCTTTTTTCTTTAGAGATACTAAAACATCAAATCCTTTAATTCCAAGTTTTGGATCATATTTTGCGCCTGGTAAATCAATATATTCTCTTACTCCGAATCCGAAGTTTCCAGTTCGATCAAAACTTTTTGCAGGAATTTTATTCATTTTTGCAACTAAAGCTTTTTTCAAAAACTCTACTGCATCATTTCCTCTTAATGTAACAACTAAACCTATTGGAACACCAGGTCTCAAACCCCAGTCAGGTATTCTTGCAACGCACAATCTTTGTGCTGCTTTCTTTCCAGTAACAAGTTGGATGATTTGTTGTGCTTTCTTCATTTCGTCTGGTTCAGCACCTACACCCATATTTACTACTACTTTGTCCAATAACACTTGTTGCATAAATACCATCTCATCCTTTCAATTATTCTAAATCCTCTAATTCTGATTTTGTTTTTCCAATAACAAATACATTTTCTGCTACTGTTTCAAATTCAACCTTGCCTGAAGTTAATTTTACAAGTTCTGCTCTTCTTGCTGTTCCAGGAATAATTTCCTTAATTGTTGCAATTTCTGAAGAGTGAGCTCCTTTTGTTACATATGCTATTGCACCTGATTTGTAGTCAAGTACACTTTCTACTTTTCCTTCAGGAAGTTTTAATTTTACACTGTCTCCAACGTTTGCTTTTAATCCAATAAATGTTCTTCCGTCATCTGTTGTGAATTGTATCCCTTTTGAAGTCATCATTTTCTTTGCGATTCTACTTACTTTTTCCTTCAAATCTTTATCAGATACTTTTACTGTTAATCTTCCTTTAGTATCGTAAATTACTCTTAAAAATACTTTTTGTTTTTCTATTGAAACAACATCAAATAATCCTACTGGTAATTGGTGTGCTTTTCTTACAACCCCATTTACTTTTACTTCTCCTTTTTGTAAAGCGTGTTTTGCTTCTTTAAGTGTAGATACTACTTTTGCAAAGTCTCTAATTACAAGGCCTAATGGCATTGCTGTTTCGCTTGTGTGTGGCCCAGCTTTTGTTCTAATTGACCAGAAATTATCTTTTCTGTTAATGTGAACAGCTTTAGGTGCACTTATTGCTTTTGATTTTTTATTTTCTCCTTTGCGACTCATTGCTTCTCACTTTCCTTTTTCTTTGCAATTCTCTTTCTGTCTGTTCTGTCAATGTCAATTACTAAAACATTTGATGCGTCAACTTTTACTGGAATTTCTTTTCCATTACTTTTTTTAATTATCAATTTTTCAATTAAAATTTTTCTTGCTTTTCTTTCAACTGCAGTTATTTTTCCTTCTTTTCCGTTGAATGATCCTCGAAGTACTTTTACAGTGTCCCCTTTTCTTAGAGTAATTGATCTTTTGCCAAGTTCTTTTTGTAATTTTTCATCCAAGTGCCCAGCAACTTGTTTTGCTGCTTTGTGCATTGGCATGTTGTACATTTCTTTTCTTGACTTGTTTGGCTTTTTACTCATCATCAACACCTTAAATCAAATATCATTTATACTACTGAAGGAGCAAGCCCAACAATTTTTGGGAATCTTTCTCCAACTTCTTTTGCAACGCATCCTTTAATTTCACTTGCTTTTGGTAAACCTTCTTCGTCTACTAAAACAACTGCGTTATCATCAAATTTAACTCTAATTCCACTTGGTCTTCTAAATTCTTGTCTTGTTCTAATTATAACTGCTCTTTCAATTTTTCCTTTCATTTCAGGTTTTCCTTTTTTAACAACAACATTAACTAAAGAACCAATTCCTCCACTAGGATATTGTTTTTTTCTACTCTTATAACCAAATACTGAAATAATATCAACTTCTTTTGCTCCTGAATTGTCAGCGCAAAGTATTCTACTGTGAAGTGTTAACGCATTGTTATTTGGGATACTCATTGCTCTCATCATTAATCACCGATAAATTTCAATCTTATTGTGTACTTCCTTTCAATACTTCCATAACTACAAATGATTTTGTTTTACTAATTCTTCTTGTTTCTCCAATTCTTACTATGTCCCCTTCTTTTGCGTTTATGCTTGTAGGGTTGTGCGCTGCTATTTTTGATTTTGTTTTCATATATCTTTCATACTTTGCTAAATATTGTGTTAATATTCTTTCAACGGAAACTGTTTTGTTTGCTTTTGCACTAACAACTTTTCCTTCAAATATATTTCCTCTTATAGGGTAAACTACTTCTTTTCCGGCAACTACTTCAACAACTTGTTGTGTTTTCTTTTCTTTTTTTGCTGCTTTTTCTGCCATAATCTTCACCCTCTAAACTCTTTCACTCGATCTTCCGGTCGTCTTATTATCTCATTTCCTTTAATCATAACTTTTTCATTTTCTAAATCAAATTCAAATTCACATTCTTTTTTTGGCAAAACAAACTTTTCATTTGTTTTACTTCCATGCTTTCCAAGGACAATTATTGTGTTTAATGTTTCATCTAACACAATTCCATTGATTCCTTCTCTAGCTCGATCAGTGCTCTTAATCACTTTCACATTTAGTCCAATTATTTCATGTCCCAAAATGTTTTTGCTCGTGATCTCATAACACTTTCCTTTCATCTCCTTCATCCTCGTGCTTCTATCAAATCTTGTCTATAACCTTTGTTAATCAAAAAATCTACCACTCTATCTTTGTGTTTTCCCTGCAATTCTACAATATTATCTCTCACTGTTCCGCCACATGCGAACTTTTGTTTCATTTCTTTTCCTAATTCTTTTACTGTGTCCTTGTCATCAATTCCACTAATAACTGTAACAAACTTTGAAAATTTTCTTCTTATAACTTCAACCTTTATTTTTTGTTGTTCCTTTGCAATGTTGTTTATATCAAACAAATCCTTTGGTAGGCCACTGATTTTGTCCACTTCTTGCATTTATTTCTTAGCCCCCTTTTTGTTTTTCATTGTCAGTGCTGTAAGTATTCTTGCAATTTCTCTTCTAATTTTTCTTATTTTACCAGGTTTTTCACTTCGTGTTCCACTTGCAATTACTGCTCTTTCTTTAGCAAGTTCTTGCTTTAGTTCGATTGCTTTTTCGTTAAGTTCTTTTTCACTCAACTTTAACAATTCTTGGTGTTTTAGTGTCATAATCATCAAACCTTAATTATTTCTTTTCCTCAGTTGCTTTTGATTCAACCTTATCAACTTTTCCAGTTTCTGTTATTGCTTCAACTAAAATATTTTCAATTTTCTTTTCAGGAGTTTGTTCTTTTGATTCTTTTTCAACAAATTTCATTCCTGTAATTACTTTCTTAATATCAACTTTATCAGGGAAGATAACATCCGGGTGGATGATTCTTAGTCTAATTCCTATTGCACCAGCTTTTGGATATGCTGCTGCTTTTGCGAAATCAACTAACTTTGTTTGATTTCCAAGTTTCTTCATGTAACCATAAGCAATTCTTACTTTTCTCTTTCTTCCGCCTTTTCCAGATAATTTTCCTTTAACTACAAGTTCAACTCCTTGTGCACCTGCGTCAATTACATCTTTAACTAATTTGTAAGCAACACTTCTCCATTGGAATTCTCTATTAACCATTCCAGCCATTCTTTCTGCTAAAATCTTTGCGTTTAAGTTTGCATTTTTAATTTCTTGTATTTCAATTTGTGGATTGTCAATTTTGTATTTGTTTGCTATAATATCTGTAAGTGTTTTAATTGTTGATCCGCCTTTTCCGATTGCAAATCCAGGTTTAGCAACGTGCAACACAATTCTTGTAACTAGTGGTGTTTTGATTATTTCCATGTGTGAGAAACCAGCTCTATCAAGTTTCTTAGTTAAGTAATCTTCAAGTTCCATCTTGTTGAAATTTTTTTGTATGAATGTTCGTTCTATCATTTTTACACCTTAATAATTTTCATTTATTTTGTTTCCTGTACAATTACTTCTATGTTTGTTGCGTTTCTTCTTCTTGCTTTTCCAGCTATTCTTCCTTTTGATTGGTAACTGAATCTTGCAACACCCATTGAAGCGAATGCGTGTATAATTGTTAATTTTTCTGCGTCAAGTCCTTTGTTGTCCGCGTTTGATTTTGCAAGTTCAAGTAATTTAATGAATTCTCTTGCAACCATTTCAGGGTATCTTCCGGATTTAACTCCTTGTTTTGAATCTCCTTTTCTGTGTGCAACTTTTTTATGGTATGTTTTTAATGGAAGGAATTCTTCGTGTGATTCAATTCTTTTCAAGAAATCAATTACCTTGTTTACTGGTCTTGTTTTTATTTGATTGCATAATTCTGTTGAAAACTTTAATGAAATTGGTGCACTGCCGAAGTATGCTCTTGCAGTCTTGCTTTCTTTTCCAACTTCTGCTTGGTAGTTTGCTGTGCTCATCATCATTCACGCTCAATTTTTTTCGCTGAATTATCCTCTTGCGGTTATTGCAGTTGAAGACTTTGTTGCTCCAATTCCAGCTTTACCGTGTGATAATTTCTTTCTTGTTAATGCAAATTCTCCTAAATAATGTCCTAACATTTTTTCGTTTATATCAACTTTTTCAAATTCTTTTCCTTTGTGTACTGCGAAACTTACTCCAATCATTGCTGGTATTACAACTAAATCTCTTCTGTGAGTCCTAATTGCTTTTGCTTTTGGCCCTGCAACTTTCTTGAAAGCATCAACTTTTTTCATTATTTTTTTGTCAATTCCACTATTCTTTAGTGCTCTTCTTGTTCTTGAAGGACAAAGTGGTAAGAATTCTTCAAGAGTCATAGCTTGAAGTTCCTTTACTGTTTTTCCTCTGTATGTTGTTTCTTTTGATGGTAATGCCATTTTTTACACCTTTAACATTTTTACTTTTTTTCTTAAATAAAAAAAAATTTTATCAAGAACTTTTAGCTCTTCTTTAGCCTTCCTGTTCTTGATGAAGCTATTGCACCAACTTTTCTTCCAGGTGGAGCATTTCTTGATGTACTCTTTGATTTTCCTGGGTGGTGTGAAGCTCCTCCGAATGGGTGATCTACCGCATTCATCTTTACTCCTCTTACTCTTGGGTACATCTTTCTTTTTGCTTTAAATGCAAAGAAATTGTTTCCTGCTTTAACCATTGGTTTGTCTTTTCTTCCACCGCATGAAACGTTTCCGATTGTTGCTCTACAGTTTAATGGTAATGTTAGTAATGCTCCTGATGGCATTCTAATTGTTGCGCCTTTACTATCTTTTGCGATTAATAATGAATATCCGCCACTTGACTTTACAAGTGTTCCGCCATCTCCGGCGATTTTTTCTAAATTAAAAATTGGACATCCTTCTGGTAAATTGTCTAAGTATGAAACATTTCCTGTTACTATTTCTGCGCCTTTTCCTTGTTGAATTTTTTGTCCAACGTAAATTCCTTCAGCTGCTGGCAAGTATTCTTTCTTTCCATCAACGAAAACTATTTCAGCAACAATTGCATTTCTTCCATTTTCTTTAATTAAATCTGCAACTTCACCTTTGATTAAATCTTCAGTTTGGATAATGTATGTTGCGTTAATTCCTTTATGTTTTGCCTTGAATGTATGTGATCCTTTTCCAGATCTTTGTGAGATTAATCGCTTACCCATAAAACTTCACCAAATAAAATTAATTTACAATACTCCTAATTTTGTTGCAAGTTCGCTTGCTTTGTTTTTCTTATCAAGCTTAATAATTGCTTTCTTTCTTCCTTTCATGTCTCTTACAACATTTATCTTAACAACTTTAACACCATAAGCTTCTTCAACTCTCTTTTTGATGTCTGTTTTTGAAGAATTGTCATTTACTACAAATGTAATTTTGTTTTCTGCTTCTATCATTCCAACTGCTTTTTCAGTTACTAATGGATAAAGTAAAACATTCAAATCATCAATTGTCGCGTTTGTTTTAATTACAACTTTTTCAGCCATTTTTGCTTTTGCGTCTTTGTTCTTATCCGCTTGACTTTTAACTTCAACCTTTTCTTGGTTTTTTGCAGTGCCTCTTTCGCTTTCTAATTGTTTCTTTTCTGCTTCTTTTAGTTTTACCATAAATATCACATTTTAATTATTCTTTCTTAACTACAATTGTTTTTTTAGCAACTTTTGTTTCTTTTTTTGTTGCTTTAGTTTCACTGTCAGTTTTTGCGTTTTTTGTTTCTCTTGCACTTTTGTTGTCTTTTGAACTTGAAGCTCTATCTTCTACTTCTTTTCCAAGTTCTTCAACAGCTGACTTTGTGTAAACAACTAATCTTCCTGCTTCTGCTCCAGGAGCTAATAAATCAACATTTAATGATGCTACTGTTACTGCATCTACTCCAGGCAAATTTCTACTTGCTTTTAATACAGGAGAATTTTTTCCAGTTATAATTAGAACACTTTTCTTTTCTTTCCAAGTTCTTCCTCTCGATTTTCCTCTTCCTGCTCTTTTTCTAATTTTTCCTCTTGCGTTTTCTAAATCTTTTCCAACACCAACTTTTTCAAGGGCAGTTAAAATTTCAGCAGTTTTTGCAATTTCTTCTAATTTATCTTCAACTATAATTGGTAATTCTTTTTCAACAATGAATCTAGTTTCAACTAATCTTTTGTTTGTTGTTGCTCCAATAGCACTCTTTAATGCAAGTCTTCTTTCTTTCTTATTTATTTTTTCAACAATTGTTTCCCAAGCTTTTAATCCGTGTGCTCTTGTTCCGCCAACTGCGTTTGGAACTGCTGCAACTCTTCCGTATAATAGAGCTCCTCTATTTTGTAATCTTTGTAATCTTGCGTGTTCAACGTTAATTGTTCTTCTATAAGCTGGTACTCCTCTGTATCCAACGTAAAGTGCAGTGTTCATTTTTCCTGCTCTTTGATCATTTCCTTTTGGTTGTTTCTTTGTAGTTTGTAAAGCTAAAGCTGCTCTTTTGATTATTACTGGTCTGTATTCAGTAGCGAAAACACTAGGTAATTCCATAGTACTTTTTACTGTTCCATCAATTGCGTATACGTTTGCTTTTGCCATAAAAATCACATTTTATTATTGGTTTATTACTATTTTGTCAACTGTTTGTAATTGTACTCCAACGTGTTGTGCTGGTCTAATACATTTTCTTAATGCAACGCATCTTTTTGCTGGCCCAGGTAATGAACCAAATATTAATGCATATTCGCCTGCAACCATTCCGAAGTTTTGGAATCCTGCTTTAGGATTTACTTCACTAACATTCTTTGAAATTTTAATTAATTTTTTATTAGATTCAGTTCTGTTTTGGTAACCCATTTGTCCTGGTCTTGCAACAGTCCACATTACTGTATTAGGGTGCCATGGCCCGATTGATCCAACAACTCTTTGTTTTTTGTGTTTTGGTCTAAGTGTTCTAACGTGGAATCTCTTTACAGGCCCTTGAAATCCTTTTCCTTTTGTAACAGCTCTAACATCTAAGAAATCTCCTTCTTTAAATGCGTCTTCAATAGAAACTTCTTTTCCTAATTTTTCTTTAACATAAGCTAATTGTTGTTCTTTTGTTCCACCAATGAATATTTCTGAAATATCAGGAGTTTTCTTGAATGATGGTTTTGTGTGAACTAATAATGTGAAGTATTCAATGTCTGCAATTTCTTTTTCAAAATCAGCAATTGTATAAGCGTCTTTGTCATCAGACTTAGAATCAGCTTTTTCATTCTTATTTTGTGGTTGCTTAAAGTTCAAAATAGTTCTCTTTAATTCTTTATCAACATTTTCTGCGATTACATCGCTTAATACTGTAAATCCAATTTCTGCTTTAGCATAAGCTCTAACTGCGAATACTTTTAATGGAGGGCATTCGATAACAGTAGCAGGTGCAACAACTTCTTGGTTGAATGATGGACTTGCTTTGTGAACGTTCTTTCCCATTACTTGAACCATTCCAACTTTATAACATAAAAAATTAAGAGGAGTATTTGTAGTACCATATCCCTTAAGTGAAGGAGTTTCTTTCTTTGATCTAACTCTTGGATAATAAGAGATTGATCCTCTTCTTGGTGCATTAAATTCTGACATATTTTCACTCTTTTAAATTTCAAATTCTATAGAGTACATTCTTTCCAAAAGTCCTTTTACAAACCTTTGAACCAGAAAAAAACAGAGTTTTTTTCGGTATTTGCTCTTTCTCAGTTGCTCACCAATACTGCTAAAAGAGTAGTGTACTCAATTGATCAGATTCATCTGACCACTATAACATAAATCCTAAAACAAATCTTTATAAACCTACTTCCGAGCCCTTTCTTTTTAG
>CAZOCW010000002.1:21252-22731 GCA_964578405.1 uncultured archaeon
ACATAAATCCTAAAACAAATCTTTATAAACCTACTTCCGAGCCCTTTCTTTTTAGAGCTCTAAAAGAGTTTTTTCCAACTATTTCTTTGATTGATCCACCCATTGTTGGTCAACTTCTTTTGTAGATGAATTATTTCTTTCGCTAATCATTGCCGCCAACAATACTGCTGCAACAAGGATTAATAGCAATAATCCCAATCCACCAAAGTTAGCTCCAAATGCAAATAATCCTGCAAAAGAACCTGCTGTTGATGAATTAATCTCTTGAGTAATTTCTTCCCCATTTGATTGGAAAGTTACTTTACCATTTCCGATTTTTAAGTCCCCATTAGGAGTCAAAACTAAATCATAACTATTATTCCCAGGAACTGCACTAATTGTTTGATCAAGTGTATTGTATCCTGGAACAGTAGCTGTAACTATCCCAACAAATGTTTTGTTTGTTGAATTATTTACCCCAAGTGTTAAAATTAAATTTTCTGAGTTTTGATCTACTTTAGTACTTGTTGTAAGTTTTACTTGATTTAATGAACCTGAAGTGTTATTTGTTATTTGAATTTTTGTTTGTGAAGGATAACAAGTTTCAATTACTGGTCTAAATACTAGTTCCCCAGTTTGGGCCATTAAACTAAAGGTAATTTCTCTACTTATTGAAGTGTTTGCAGGTAAAACGATTACACTTGGATTAACACTTGCAACCCCTTCCACATACACTATTGCTTTTGCGTTTGTTCCATTTGAAATTGTTATTGGAACAGTTCCATAGTTTTGAATAGTTAATTGTGTTGGTGCTGAAATTGAAAAACTTGAACAGTTAGTAACACTTGATGTTTGAGTTGGATTATCAACTATTGTTGTATTGAATGTTTTTTGATAAATGTCCTCAAATGAACAACTTCTTCCATCAGTGAATACCCCTCGCACTTTGATTAGGTTATTGTAAATTTTATTTTGAGCAACATTTGGTGCAAGCGCTTTTACTATTACATCCGATACTTGCCCTGAGAATACGTATTTTTCATTGTAATAATTACTCAAATCAAGTCCATTACTTGTTAGTGCAACATCCGTGATTTCAAATCTTTTTGTAGAATTATTTTTTACACTAAATGCAACTTTTGTTTCGCTTGCTTCATCAACTGTGAAGTCTCTTACGATTAAATCAATATCCCCACAATCAGAACTTGTTGTTCCGCTTGAGTAATAATCAGTATTATCATTTGAACCAGTGTTTTGAACTGTAACTGAGAAATTCTTTTGACCAATGTCATACATTGTACAAGTTGTATTATTTAAATTCCCCGATACTTTTAGTGTTCCGGTTGTTGTTTGATTTGAGGAAACATACCCCGAATCAAGAGTTAATGTAATATTTCTTGTTGAATGAGCTGAAACTGGACTATCATAATCCACGCTTCCAGATCTAATTATTGAACTTGTGAACATTATGTCCATACTTGAAATTGAAAACGAATTATC
>CAZOCW010000002.1:22741-26670 GCA_964578405.1 uncultured archaeon
CTTCCATTTAAAACGATTCCATCAACTTTGTATCTTGTATAATTAGTATTACTCCCTGTGTTGAATGCATTATCCCAAGTCATTGTATAAGTTCCTGTTGTAAGACTTTGACTTTTTTCAGATAGTGTAGTTAAAGTACTCCAAGTGTTTGTGGATTCATTGTATCTTGAAACTATTGCTTTTGCAGTAATATTTGAAGGACAATCACTTCCAGAATAAGAACTAATGTAAAAAGTTACTTGCGTGTCAATATCAGAACTATAATTTGCAGAGACACTTGAGTAGTAATCTCCAGTGGATCTTACTTGAGTATCTAAACTTCCAATGTTAATGTTACAAGCGTATGCTCCGCTAATCAAAATTAAAACAAGAACTAAAACCGAACTCAGTCTCATCGATAGATCCATATACATTCAACCCCTAAACTAACACTTCGAAAAAAAGGCGAAGTGTTTACTCCAATTTGTGGAGTCCAATACATACATTGCATCAAAGGAGTATAAATACTTATCGCTTGTTAACCGGAACAAGTGAATTAAGTCAATTGTCGATTTGAGCCAATACAGTTAGTTCTTTGCCTTTTTTAGACTTCTTCTTTTCGGGATAGAAGGTTTTGCCTCAATTTTTGGAGATTTCAATAAAAAATCATATACTGAAACTGAAGCAAATATTTCAACAAAAAGCGCCCCAATTTGAACTAAAATAACAGGCACCATAAAAACAATAAGCAGGGGGTCAACCAAAGATTGCACTATTTGAGAAACTGATTTTACATTTTCAAATGAACCAAATTGACCTGTGTAAACATTTAATGGAATTGAAATACAAAAGTTTGCAAGTGCAACAATTAATCCAACAATTAAAAATATCAAAAATACATTAAGTGCTTTTCCTTTTGTAACACCCCAGGATTCTTTCAAAGACCCAATAAGAGTTAAATCTTTTTCAACAAAAATTAATTGAGCCATTGAAAACCTTATTAAATTATAAAAAATTATAACAAAATATGCCAGCAACAGTAATAACCCAAAAAACATAAACAATAGCCCAAGCAAAGCAATCCCCATGGGAAGTAAGTACTCTCCGCGAACGTAAGAACTTGGAAGTTCATAAGTTATAATAAACAAAATTATTGCAATAACAAATGAAACTATAGAAGCAATAGGCACAAAAAGCAATTTTAGTTTAAAAATTGAAAAACAAGAAGCAACTACTGACGCGATTCCTACTAAAATTAATTTAATTCCTCTAACTGGAGTAAATGTTTGAAATTTTTTTCCTTTTGCTTTTAGAGCAAGAGCATAAATAAAATATCCCAAAAATGAAGAAACTAATGCAGAAAGTATAATTAAAGCAAAAAGAAATAATGCGGTATAACCTGCTAAAAAAGCAAGTTGAGAAACTGAAATAGAAGGATCTTTAGCAACAGGAGAAAATATTAGAAAAGTAACAACCCCTTCAACTATATTTAATAAAATAAAAAAAACTGAGAGAAATAAAAAATATTTCAAAGAACCTTTTTGTTTAAACGAATCAATAAAACTAAATTTTAATATTTTCTTTAAATCAAAATCCATAATATCAACACACTTTCTTCAACAATACTAACACACTTTGTGTTTTTATAACTACTCAAAAGCTTCGCCGCCATGTTTCGCCAGGACCAGACAATTCACACATTGCACTACTTTCAGTAGTGCTGTAGCGGTTAACCTTTAACACAAATCAAAGGTTTCAATTTTGCTACTTTTTCGCTAATACCCGCAGCATGCATTATTTCCACAACTGAAAGAATATTTTTGTATGCTTCGGGAGCCTCTTCAGGAAGTCCTTTTAGAGATCTTGCTTTAATTATAATTCCTTTTTTTGCCAAATCTGAAACTATTTGTTCCCCAGTGTATTTTCCAAGTGCACTAGTTCTGGACATACTTCTTCCCGCACCATGAATTGTTGAACCAAATGTTTCTTTCATTGCTTTTGTTGTTCCTTTCAAAATAAATGAATTAGTTCCCATGCTTCCACCAACTATTACTGGTTGACCAACTTTACTATATTGTAATGGAACTTCTTTACACTTTGGACCAAATCCTCTCGTACTACCTTTTCTTTGAACTAACACTTCTCTTTTTTTTCCATCAATAAAATGTTTTTCTAGTTTTGCAGTGTTATGCCCAATATCATAAAATGTTTTAGTTTCCTTTTCATTTATTTCAAATACTTTTTCAAATGCTCTTTTTACTAAAACTCCAATTACTTGCCTATTTGCAAATGCAGCATTTGATCCAGCTTTTATTGCAGAGAAATATTGTTGCCCTTCTTCACTATTTATTGGAGCACAAACTAAATCACGTTCAGGAATTGAGATATTATATTTTTTAACAGCACTATCCAGTATTGGCAAATACTCAGTTCCTATTTGGTGACCAAGTGCACGAGAACCACAATGAATACTTACAAAAGTTCCCCCTTCTTCAAGTCCAAATGCTTTTGCAGCACTAGCATCAAATAATTTTTCTATTTCTTGAATTTCACAGTAATGATTTCCCGAACCAAGTGTTCCAACTTGATCAGTTGCACGTTCTTTTGCTTTAGTTGAAACGCTTTTTGAATCAACACCTTTTATTTTTCCTTTTTCTTCCATCATTTGTAAATCTTTTTTATTTCCAAATCCTTTTGCAATAACATACTCCGCACCTTTTTCGAGTAAATCATCCATTTCTTCAACTGAAAGTTTTAATTTTCCGCCAATTCCAACTCCTGCAGGAATAGTTTTATATAATTCTTCAGCCAATTCTTTTCTTTTTTCTTTTATTTCCTTTGCAGTTAGTGGAACCACTAGTGAATGAACTCCACAATTAATATCATAACCAGTACTTGCAAAAGTAATTACTCCCTCTTTAAGATCTGAAACAGTGGTTGTTCCTATCGGACAACCATAACCCACATGCACATCAGGAGCAACAACTACCCCTTTTAATCCAGGAAGAGTAGAAAGATTTTGTAATTGTTTTAGTGAATTATTTGGGTTAGTTTGTTCACTTTTTAAAACAGAAATTATTTCATCATCAGCATAAATTCGCGGAGCTAACCTCATCTGCCCTTCTTTTTCTAGTTCGTAAACGAATTTGCTTAATTGCTTTAGTTGCATACTAATCCTTTAGTTAAGAAGTAATTTAAAATAAGGACTTTACAAGATTTGCGCTCAAACATCCACCACGCATTGTGCAATAAATTGACCATTTTTTTCCCCAGCAAATAATTCAGAGTAAGTTGCTGCTTTTGGATCATTTCGCAAAGCATGTTTATTTCTATTTATTTTTTCTCCAAAGCAAGTTGCTTTAAGTGTAACCATTTCTTTTACATTTCCACTCGGATCAACAATATTTTCTTTTCCAAGTTTTATTCTAAATTTTGAGTAAAACATTTTCTTTTTGTCTTTTATAAAAAGTAACTCATTAAGAAAACTTACTAAAAGTGCTCCATTATCAGTCCCATTTAATTCAAGCACGTGACTTTTTTTATGTTGAATAGTTCGTGTATCAACAATTATTTCAGTAAGAGCAACTGCACATTCCTCAAAAGCTTGATTTAAAGTAATTCCTGTTCCGCGCACACCAACATCAGCTTGGTGTTCAAAGTGTTCGTGCATAAAATCACTTTTTCTTTTTCTTAGTTTTTGCTTTCACTTGCACGTTTGATGTTTCTTTTTTAGCAAGTTTTGGTTTAATATGTCTTTCATGAAGTATTGAAAAAATAAAGTACAATGCAATTAATGCCCAAATAAATTCAAGTGCAATAAATGCTGTAGAATTTTTTGCAACTGCATAAAGTCCCATTATAATAGATCCAATAAAATTTAATCCATTAAAAAAAAGAGTTCTTCTTTTTGTATGTTGTTTTGCATTTAGTATAAATGCAATTAGTAATAT
>CAZOCW010000003.1:0-25312 GCA_964578405.1 uncultured archaeon
TCTTACTGATGATTATTATTATTCAATAAGAGATGATTTAGAGTGGCTTAAAGTAAAAGAAAATTATTTGTTTACTTCTCCTCCTTCAACTGCAGCTTACCCTCGCGGAATTGCATTTTCTGCTTTTGCAGGACTTATTGTTCAAATAAATGATTCTTTTTCAATTGAAGCAGGAGTGTCTGATCAAATGGGAAAAATTGCAAAAGCACTTGATACAAATGTTACTCCTTTTGATTTTTTGAGTGGGGATATGGATAGTGATGGGGCTTTTACTTCTGAAGAAGAACAAGTATTTATTGAAACTATTGCATATTTAACAGACAAATATGTTTCTGACAAAAAAGAACTAATAAATAACACAACTTCAATTGAAAGAAAATATGTTGAAGCGAAGAAAATAATTTTACTTTCAGAATATAGTTAATTCAAGTATTTTATATTTGTGTAATAATTTTTACAAGTTATTTCTATTTTTTAGGCATCATTAAGTGTAGTTCTTCTAATGAAATGTTCCCAATTTCTTTATCTTGTAAAAATAAACTTCCAACTGCCGGGGGAGTTCTCCAAAAAGAAGAAAATCCTTTTTTATCAATTTCTTTAAAATAATCTTGGACCTTTGAATAATATATTTTTGATTCAATAGAAAGATCTTTGTAAGTTTTTTGAAATAATTCGCAAAAAGGGTATTGTTCGCGAAGTCCAGGCATTGCAATAAAAGGGAATAATCTGCATGGGGAGGGTCTTGCTTCATAAATGTTACAATTGTTTTCAGGGCGAATAAATTTGCAGGCGTTTCTTGTTTCAATAATTGATTTTTTATCTTTAAATTTAAATGTTTTTTTCTCTTCACGTTTAAGCACAACTTGGGGGACAATAAAATAACTCTCTCCAACAATCCCAACCTCTTTTTTTACTAAATCAAAAATTCTTTTTGGAAAAAAAGTTGAAGGGTAAGTTAATACTCCGGGAGTAGTTTTTGGAAAAAGTTTTACATTTAAAGCACAATCATTTTCTAGGAAATCTTTCTTTGTTTTATTGAGTAATTTTGATATTTTATTTGCTTCATCGGGTAAAACTGTAATGTGATATCTCTTACAACACTCTCCGCAAGCAAGGCAAAAGTCAGATTCTTGTTTTTTTGTTAATTTGTTTACCGTTTGCATAAATAATGTTAATGTGAGAAGAATTTAAAAACAAAAATAAACGTGTAACTCTAAAACTGAGACAATTAGTTTATATAAGAGTTAAGAGTTCTATTTGGATTAGTGATAAAATGAAAAAAAACTCCTTGTATACTTGGCCAATTGTTCTCTTAATAGTTTTAGTAATTATTTTTGTTATATTTTTGGTGATTAATACAAAACCTTTTGCTTCAACTAATTTTCCTATTCCAAATGATTTGAACACGAGTGATTCTACTTTTGTTGATACAAATTCTTCGGATTTGAATAATATTGTGAATGATAATAATTTACAAAATAAATTTCCACTTCCTTTAGTTGAGGAAGAAACTGACATTAATGTTATGCAAGAACTTGATACTTCAATTAGCCTTTGTCTTGAAAAATGTAAAACATTAAGATTAAGTTGTGCTGAAGAAGGACTAGAGTTAAAACCAGATGCAACTGGGTGTTATTCTCCGACTCTGGAAGTATTGCAGTCTGATGGAAATTGTGAAACAAACTGTTTTGTTAAGTAATATTAAAGGACAAATGATTTCTTTTTTGTCCTTTAATAGCTATCAAAAGACATTGTTAAATTTGTAATTTAATGTCTTTTGATATAATATTGGGAAATTTTGCCCGATGAGAACCTTTTAAAAAGTAACCAAATCAAACTTCAGTAATAGCAGCACAAAGATGTTGCCTCTGTGGCTCAGTGGTAGAGCGTCTGCTTTGTAAGCAGAATGTCGGGGGTCCGAATCCCTCCAGAGGCTTTATTTTATGATCAAGCCTTTGTCAAGGCTTAATTTATACTTTTTCTATTTTTTTTCTCTAACCGTACCTAATATAATATGCACGAATTGAATGTTAGTTATAGGTGGGTTTATGTTGTTCGTAACTAAGATAATTGAAGAAGATTTGTCAAGTAAGGCAAGTGAAGATATAGTGTCAAAATGCACTGAATTAATACAAGTAAAAGAAGCTATTGATAGAATAAATGGGGAAAATAAAACTGCTGTTATTCTTGAAAAAGACTCTCAAAACTACATGGTTGTTGGGGGCGGACAAAACTCAAAGTACGTTGCTTACGCTTATGTTAAAGGAAAAAAATGGGTTATGGCAAACAAATTCCCAATACCAAGAGACGCAATGGAATTAGTTGTTGGTGGAAAGAAAGGAATTTACCCATCAAAAAGATTAATGAGTCTTGAAATGATACTTGAAGCAGCAAAACACTTTGCTGATAGAGGTGCGTTAGCACAAACATTCAATTGGGATAAAGAATAATTATCCTAATTGTTTTCTTTTTTTTATTAATTTTTTATTTTTAATCTATTTTATTTGACTTTGGAATATTTTTTTGACAGAGTTTGTTTTTTCAGATCTTCTTTTCAGAAGGAAAAAAATTAAAAAAAATAAAAATAGAGGGTAACTTTCGTCACCCTTTCTTCTAAGTATTAGTTAGAAATTTTATTGTTCTTCAGAGTCGCTATCGTTAGATCTATTGTCTCTAAATCCTGGTCTAGCTGGTCTGTCGTTCTTGTGCTTCTGGTAGCAGTCTCTACAATAAACTGGTCTTCCTTCAATTGGTTTGAACGGTACTTCAGTTTCTGTTCCGCAATCAGAGCATGTTGCTTTGTGCATTTCTCTTGGGCCACCGAATGATGGTCTGTTTCCGAATCTTCTTCCTTCCATTATTTTTTCACCTTAAGTTTTTACAAAAAGCTATAAAAAAACAAGACTATTTTTTTTAAGAAAAAGTACTTGAAATTTCATTGCCTTTATAACTAATTATTTGGGAAAGGGGGTTATAAACCTTCCTAAAGCACCTTGCCGGCAAGGTGCAGGCGCTTTGTCGACGAAATCTGCAAAGTACGAGCGCTTTGCCGGCGAAGTGCAGGCGCTTTACTGACAAAGTAGGAGCAGTTTGTGAGCAAAGTGAGGCTTTTTGAAAGAAATATAGTCGGTTTATCCTTAAAGCATAGGGCCTTTACAAACCCTCTCTTGACTAATTATGGCTGTATGGGTTGTGTGGGAAGTTTTAAGGCCTAAAACTTGATTTTGAGTCACTTTGTACGGTGAAGGAAAGATTTTTATAAAGGTTTATGGGGATAGTATATATTATTACTAGTGATAAAGATGGGTGAAAAGGATGTACAAACAGGAATAATAGTGCTCTTCGTAGCAGTATTTTTTCTCTTCTCAGGCCTTGAAATGCTTGATATACAAATAATTGACCCTCAGCTTAGTACATTAATTTCTTTTATATTAGTTGGAGTAGGAATTTATCTAATTACAAAAAAATAAATTTACTTTTAGTTATTTTTTTAGTCTTTTTCTCTAGAGCATAGCTTTATTAAATAAAAAAGCACTACTATTTTAGATTATAAAAGTGATTTTGTTTGGGAATTTATTCTTTTTTTGAAGACAAGTGGTATGACTTGCTTGAAGGAGTAAATAAATTTGTGCCAATATTGGCTGTTACAGATCAAATTGACAAAATTATTCCAAGTTTTATTTTATTTTTATTATTTTTATTATTACTAATTCTTGGAGCAGGAGCATTTTTGTTCTTGAATACTACTCCAGCTTATGATGTTGAAGTAATTGTATTAAACAAAGTCGGAAACCCAATTGAAGGGGCGGTAGTAAAACTTTCAATGATTTGTAAGGAAGAAGAACTTCAAGTTTTAACAAATGCTCAAGGAAAAGTTTCCTTCACAGCATGTGATACTTCAGTGGATGTTACTGTTGAAAAACAAGCATACAAACAATTAATGGTTCCACTTGATTTTTCTGAAGAAAAAAGTCAAACTCTTAGTTTAAGTCCAATTGAGGTTCCTGTAAGAGAGGTAAATGTAACTGTAGTTGATGCTTCACAAAATTTAATTCAATCAGCAGGACTGGAACTAACTTGTGTTAATGGAAATGATTTAAACAAACAAATTGTTACAACAAATAATCCTTCAAACATTCAAGGCACTCAAGGATTTAAAGTTACAGTTCCAAATGGATGTACACTTGTTCAATTAAAAGCAACTGCAACTTCATATACTGAAAATATAGTTACTCTAAATAGTACTGAAAATACTAAAAAAATTGTTCTTGAAAAACCAGTTGTTTTAGGTACTGCAATATTTACTGCAAATAGTCCAATGGGTCTTCAATCTGATGCAATAATTACAGTTACTGATTCTGATGATAAAGAATATACTTTATACACTCTAGCAAATGGGCAAGTAATAAAACAATTTACTGCTGGAAATTATTCTTATAATGCAGTTGCAAGTGGTGCACAGGATAGTGGCACCTTTACTGTTATTGCAAATAAACCTGTTGATGTTAATGTTTACTTTTCAAAATTAGTTCCAATTATTGATACAACAAAAATGATTTATCTTTCATTAAAAGATGGAAATTCATTTGTTGGGGGAGCTGAAGCAAAAATATTTTTTACAAAAGCTAGCGATACAAATTATTGGATGCCTCTTTCTTCAACTTTGGCAGGAACTATTGGCCCAAGTCCAGTAACGGATACTAATAACAAAACTTTTACTGCAATAATTAAAGCAAATAATTATGAAACAAAATTAGTTCCAATTGAACTAAAACTAAAGTCCGATTCTCCTCAACTTGTTGCAATGAAACAGGGCGGAACAACTCTAAAAATAAAAGTAGTAAATGATCTAAATGTTCCTGTTTCAAACGTACAAACAGTGCTTTACATTTCTTCTTTTGCAGGGTACTTTGATAAAAGTGCCTTAACTGATGTTAATGGATTAACTCAATACAAAGGTCTTCCAAGTGGGACATATAAAATAACTGCAAAAACAGAAACTGATGAAGGTGAACTTACTAATGTAATTGTAAGTGGAACAACAAAAGAAGTAATTTTGCGAATGGTTACTGGGAGAGGAACAATTAAGTTTAATTTAATGGATGATGAAGGAAAAGCAAATGCACTTGTTCAATTTTATGTTCAAAACCCAAATGGAACTTTTACAAAAACATTTGAAGGAAAAACAACAAAATATTATTATGATTCAAATACTCTTAAAGCAGAGCAAAAAGTAAAACTAGTTGTTATTGATGAAAATTATATTCCTACAGAAAGCTTTGTTTACACATTAAAGCGTGGTACTCAAGACAAAACTTTATTTTTACGAAAACAAGCTTTGCTTCCAAATCAAAGAGAAACACAAATGATGCTAAGACAAGTTTATGCAAATAATCCATTGCTTTTAGGGGAAACAGTTGCAACAAGAATAATGCCTGGACAAAAATACTACTTATTATTTGATTTAGTGCTAAACAAAGAAGAAGATAGAAATGTTATTGCAAATTTTTATGTTGGTCCAGAAGACAAAAACACGTTAATAGCACACAATCCTTTTACATTAGGGTATACAGTTTCAAAAGGAACTTATTCTCCAGTACTTTCTTCAAAACTGGAAGGATTTGAAATTAATCCTTCAGAAGCAGCAAATCCAAATTTAATAAAAAGCGGAGATTATAATGCTAAACAATTAAACGTACGATTTGGTTCACAAAATGGATTGCAAATGATTCCAATTATTGTGGAAATAACAGTTGATGAGAATGCAACTGGTAAAACAAAAATATTTTGGCAATCAAGATTTGGGGACATACCTTCACCAACAACTATGAGTTTATTGTATTCTAAAGAATTTGAAATAGGTAAAGCGTTTTGTATGGGGCTAGATTGTCCTGCTTTCTTATTCTCAAATTACATAAAACACGCTGATGATAATTCAAAGCCTATTAGTGATAATATTGAAGTATTATTACTAAATGAACCTTACAAAATGCAAACAATAGTTGAAAATCTTACTGATGAATTAATAGGGGATGCAAATTTATCTTTAACAATTGAAAAAGCTGGACAAGTTAGATTACTATTTGCTGGGGACAAAAATGTTACAAGTGCACCAGTAACAATTAATCCATTAGCACAAACAAATCTTGCACAGTTTGATTTGAATACAAAAACTTCTGCAATTGGTGCAATAAAAGTATTTGAAAGTGTGCAAAAAATGCAAGGTGGCACGGATATTTTAGCATCAACTGAGGGAAACAAAAATAATTTTGTTAGATTTGAAGTAAGAAATAGAAATGATTTGAATATTATTGTTGTTGCAACACAAACCAATGGAGTAATTTATGAAAAATCCTATTATCCATTCTTTGTAATAAATGTCCTTTCAATAAATGGGATGAATAGAGGACAAAAAACTGGAATTAAAGCAACTTGGGAAGCAAAAATTGATAATGGTACTACAAATGGACTTGAGTTTAAGTGCTTGCCTTTAACTAATACTTGTAATGGAACAACTGATGAAAATGGATACGCAACAATTCCATTTGATGCAACAAATATTACTGCTGGAACAAGAATAATATTTACTGCAGTAGATGAAAATAATTCTACTCCTGCAAGAACGGTTGTTACAGTTACAAAAGCATTCCCTGATCCAATACCTGATCCAATTCAGTGTATAAAAATGAGAATTAGCGGAACTATTGTTGATTCAAACTATATTGCTTCTCATCCATTCCCTTCAATTAATTTGGATGTTAATGTAATTGATGTAAGAAATAATTCTCTATCTTTAATTTATCCTGATGATTTGGCTTGTGAGGGAGTAAAAAGAGTTACAATAACCACAGAAATTCAAGCAACACCAAAAACATTTGATATGAATAAGGGGCAAACAGTTACAATTGCACTTGATGGATCTCCGACAGTTGCTGCAAAAGAAGGAATGCTTGGAGCTTATCCTCTTGTAATAAATTCAAGTGGGCAAGGAGTAAGTGGAAAAGTTGGAGAAATTGATGTAATAATGAGTGATCCAAATTCACCATTTGTTTTGAGTAATCCAATAGTTGATTTACGAGTAGTTGACAAAGTTAATGTTAGTGTTACAAACAAAGATACTGCTGGAAGACAAGATAATTTCTATCCAAAAGTTGATATTTCTACGAATAGTGTTTCAATAGTTTATCATAAACCTGGAGTTCCAACAATTTATTTGCTTAGTCCAAAAGTAATTGGTTCAGCAATTGAATCACTAATCAATGGGGTAACTTGGGCGCAAGAAGTAGGACAACATGGGAGTAGTTGTATGAATCCAACTTATGCAACTCCTGATGACTTTTTGTTTAAAGAGGATATATTGCAACTTTGTACTGCGATGGTTACAAATGTATCCAAATACAAACCAACTCCAAAACCTGAACCTGATATTAATTTAGGGATTAATACAAACACTACTCCGCAATCTCTTGCAAGTGGAAAAGAAAATGTTGGGAAAATTTATTTTGAAACTTCAACTCCTACAGGGGATCCAAAAGATGCAGAAGAAGGAGATATTTATTCATTATATCCCCCAGGATTACTTGGGCCAATTACTTTCCCAATAGAAACTTGTCACCAAGATGCACTAAATAGTCCTTATGTTGCTGCTGAAAGACCACCTAACTGGCAAGGATCAGTAGAAAATAGTCCAATTTGGACTGGTGGGGGAGAAAAAGGATTTATTCAAATGCAAGTTTTGTCAACTCATCAATGTGGAGATCAAAGAATTGATGGGGAAGGCTCAATAGGTACTGATCCTACTACTGGCGAAGTAATTGCGGGGGAGGGTGAAATGGCACCTTACGCTTACCTTTTCCATTCACATGGAACAACAGAAGGAAGTGGATTCTTAGGGTGGGGTACAAGAGATAATCCATGTACATTTAACACACAAATTGAAAAAGCAAGAATATTCAATTGGCAACAAGAAGTGCAAAAAGAATGGACAAAAGATTATAACATAATTCCAATTGAAGGGCCACCAAAGTCATTAGGTTCTTACGAAGCTACTCCTACTCCGCAATGGGGAGATATTTCAGAATATGCGGGTCATGCTCCGGGAGATACTTGGACAATGGATAATGGTTATTTAATGGGTGTTGTGTGTGTGCAACCAATGGGATTTATACCAATGGAAAAAGGAGAAAGAGATGTGAAATATACTGATTGGCCAAAAGATGGTCCTCCACTTGAAGATCCTGCGGATCCATTAGTTGAATACGATGATAGTGGAATGATAAAATACAAACTTGATCCGTCCTCAATTCCTGAAGGAATAAATATGTTCTTGCATAATGGACAAGTTTATGCACAATATATTGGAGTGCCAGAAATTGCAAGTAAAGTAATTGACATTAATTATTCAAGAGTAAATTTACTTGGAAGCGAATATGCAACAATGACTGTTAGTGATTGGTACCAAGGAGTAAAGACAACAAAGAAATTCCAAATGCATTTAGTTGGAAACCCAACAAATTGTTACACTGCTGAAGGACAAGCAGGACTCACTGGTAAAGAATTTGTTCCAAAAGTTAGATTCAATTGGGATTGGAATTCAATTTTAACAAATACTTGTGATTCAACAAACAATGATTACATTTACTGTGATGCAACACAATTCACAACAGAATTGTTTAAGAAATTCCCACTAATCCAATCTGCGAAAGTAAATATTCAAGATGAATTACTTCCAAGATATACTTCATTTTATTCATACTTAATTAAAGATAATTACTCGGATAAATTCCTTGCTGATTTTTACAAGTACAATTCAACTGCAGTATTCAATTCAACAGGAAACTTCCTTTCCACTTTGACAAATGTGGGGTATGATAGATTCATTACTGAACACAAATTACATTTTAGAATGAGAGATTCAAGCGGAACAATTTGGGATACAAACACTTGGTTGCCAAAAGGCGGAATTTATAGGGTTGAAATTGATGTTAACTTTAATGATCCAAATGTGCACAGTATGTTTGATGGAAATACTCTTAATGCTGAAATATTTGTAACATTTACTTTAGTTCGTGAAGCACCAAACTACAATCCATTCTACGAAACTCCATTTGACGGAATGGTTGGAATAGAAAATGGAATTAACATTAGAGATGGATACGGATCAGGATTAGTTCCAACTAGTGAAATATCATTGCCTTTAGCTTTAGGAATGGCAAATTTAACAAAATCAAATAATTCAATGGTAAAAATAAATTATCAAACGGAAACAAATTTAAGTAGATTAAATAAAGGGGTAGTGCTTGAATACATTAATGGCAGTGCGGATAATAATAAAACTCTAAAGTTCTATCCTGCGCAACCAGGCCCTGTGTTAATGAATATTACTTCAACTACTGCTGGCCCAGTTACTGCAACTTACAAATTAAACGGATTTGACGCGGGTACTGGAATGACAAAGAAATGGACAATGGTGTCTTCAACAATTGGAAAATCAAAATGCCAAGACTTTTCATCAAATCAAGAATACACATTTACTGATGGGTACATGGATAATAATTATAGACAATTCTCTTGGCCAGCTGGAAGAAATGTTGGAACTATTAGTCTTGCAACAGTATTCTTTACTCCAAACACACTTGGAACATTTAATCCAACTTACTTGACTTCTTCAGATAGTAATTATACTAAATTATATTCAGTTGATCAATTAGTAAATGGAGTAGCAGGGCAATCAGTATTATTGAATTACTATGATACTCAAGAAGGGATTGATTATACTACTATCAAAGGAGTATTTGATAAACTTTCAAGTACTCAAATGTGTGTGACACAAAACCAAGCTGAAAATATGAAAGTATTTTGGAACCCTGATTACTTACAATCACTAATTGATTTAGTTCCAAATAAACAAGGAAAAGATTGTACTGACTAGTACCCAAGTTAGCTGATGATAGTTTTTACTAGGGCAAAAAACACTTTTTTTCTCAATCCTTAAAGTATTTAAATCAAAAAAACCTTATATTGAAGGACAAAAATGCATGATTTGTCCTTCAATAGCTATCAAAAAATGTTGTTTTTTGATATTACTTTAGTGCTTTTTTAGGTTGAATAAAATGGGTAAAGGGCAACAGAATTATTATGCTGAAGAAGAGGATACTCCTCAAGAACAATCAAGCGATCAACCAATTTTTGCTGGACTTACTTTTAGAAAAATTACTTCAATTGCGCTAATTCTATTAGTTTTAGTAATAGTTCTTTTCTTAGTTTTAAATTTACTTGGACAAAAAGGAGGCCCATTGTTTTTGAATTCTGATGGGAACAAAATTTTGGGGCATGCAACTTTGTCAAAAGATGGAAAATTACTTGATTCATTTGCCATGGATGGAAATAAACTTTCCATAACTGGAAATCCAAATAACACTGTTTATTCCACAATTAAAACAAACGGGTTAATTGATGGAAATAAAAAAATTGAATTTATAATTAGGGATTCTCGCGGGAGAATAACTTCAATTAAAGTATCTTCAAGTGATGTTTCAATTGATGAAAATGGAAACATTCATTTTTCTTTCAAACCAACTGAGGACATGAATCTTGATGATTACTATGATGAGAATACTGGGGAGTATAATTTTCCAAATGGAGAGACTGTTGATTTAGAATTTGAATTTGTTATAACTAATGATGAGAATGAAACTGCAATAATTGATATTCCTGCAGAATTTATTTTCCAAGATTTTATTCAAAGTGGATGCATTGCTTTTGAAAAAACAACAATTAGAGAATCCACCCACTTTGGAGCACTAGAACTTAATACGCGAATGAGAGTAATTTGTGCGGTTCCTGCGGATCTAGTTTCAAACCTTGAATGGCAAGGAGAAAGAATGGGGAATGTGGAAGTTAGATTTAATGAAATTTACAAAAACTCTTCAGTGCTTACTCCTTATGCAAAATCAGTTTATGCAACAATCCCTCAAGGAGAGTATAATGTAAAAATTATTTTTACTCCATTCAAAGAATATTCTGGACAAAAAGCTTCATTCTTTGTTAACTTTGCTTTAGGGACAAGCACAGCAAAATTAGATTTTGATGTTGCAATTGATAATTTAGAACAATGCATTAAACTTACTCCTGAAAAAGTTGTAATACCTGCTGATCAAGATTCTGCTAATTTAACTATTGATGTTTCTTCTTGTGCATCAAGTAAAGTGGAAATTAGTATTTGTGATAATGATCCTAGTTGTGCTGGAGGGAGCGAGGGCGGGATAGATGTTTCTCAAATGTTTTTTGCACTTAATACTGGAAGTGGCTCAACTAAAACTATTAGAATAACTCGAGGAGAAATTGCTGGTGCGTATGGTGCAACAATTTATGCACGTGCACCAGGAATTGAAAAAGTATTTGTTGATGATAAACTTGTAATTGTTGAACCAAACTCTGATGCAACAATTGTTCCTGATAAATATGTTGTTTCACTAATTGGGGGCGCAAGAGATTCTGTTCGAATAACAAATAAAACTTTGGCAGAAAATGTTAATGTTAATACAAGTATTTGTTCGGTTTACAAAGGTTCTTTAGGAATAACTGGGGATACTTCAATTGGTGCTGCAATCACTGCTTACGGAGGAACAAAAAGTTGGTGGTATGATTTAGCAACAAACCCTGATAGATATGCTGGGAGTGGAAAGTATCAAGCATCTTTAATTAATACACTTGCCGCACTTGATAATATTAGAGCTGCTACTCAAAATTCTTCTCAATCCAAAAATTCTTTAATTAAAACTGCATTTTTAACAGGAAGTGATATTGCAACAACAGTTACGGAAACTGTTACTGCTTCAGATCAAGCAACAGAAAAATTAACTGATTTACAAACTGCTTCTGATCATTATAATCAATTTGCGACTGTTGATCTTGCTACAACTTATGCTTCATTGGCTTCAAATGCAGCTTCACTTTATCTTGGTGCATCAACTGTGGGGACAACTACGGTTTCTGCAAAATCCGCAACAGTGGCTTATCAAGCGGCTACTATTTCTGTCTTATGCACTTCTGCCCAACCAGGTGCTTCGACAGCGGTTAATAGTGAACTTATTGCAGAGGGTATTTTAGCTACAGAATATGCTCTTCAGGCTAAAGGAATTTATGATGCTGTTGCGGCAATGGCGGATCCGCCAAAAGAGATTAATCCGAGTGCAGCAGTTACAAAAAATGAAACACTTGTAGAAAAAATAACTGAATTAAAAACACACACTGATAAAACAATGGATTATTTGAGACTTGCTTTGAAATATGCTTCACTTGATTCTTTTACAAATGCTTCAAAGGATGATGCTAAAGTTGTTGAATATTTAAAACTTGCAAAAGCAGAAAATGTTTTGGCACAAGCCTCATTAGTTGCTGCGCAATCTGCAGCTGCTGATGCTGATGATGAATTAACTACAATGATACAAGAAGAAATGAGTGATTTGGACAAAGCTATTTCCTATGTTTCAATGGTTGATTCAATACTCCAATTACTTCCTGCGTGTATTGCTAGTAATTTTACCGTGACTGGTAATGCAACATCCGCCCAGAGTGGAATGACTGCTTCATACGCTGCTGCAGGGGCTGAATGCACTGCAACTTCTGGGTTAAGTCCGTGCTGTGCTCTTGTTGCAGTTGGTCCTACCGTTGGTGCGGCAGCTAATGCAGCAATTGCTTCTCAACAAGCAGCATTGGGTGCTAATAACGGAACGTTAACAGCATTATCTGCTTTGTCTTTAGGTCTTCAAGGGTATACTATTTGGAGACAAGCAGAACTCCCTGCAATGATTACTGCAACAAATGATGCAAGAAATAGTTTGTCTACGGTTATTGCAAAACTTTCTGCGGTTGGAGCAAAACTTGATGCATTAGAGTTAGCAATTGATCCTGCAATTACTGCGGCTGAATGGTTAAGCACTGAAGAAAAAAATGCAGCAGATGGATCAACTTACGATACTTACCTTGGAATAAATTTTAGTGATGAGTTTAATAAAAAAAGAATGACTGGATTAATTTCAACTGCAATTATGAATGGATTTGTAAATGGGGCTTATGCTGGGGGAGTTTATACTACTGCAAATACTTTTGCCACAGGAAGTGCTTCACCAATTAGAACACAAGAAAATAATTCAAATAAAGAAAATAAAATTTCTTTTGAAGATACTACTGATACAACTACGGGGGATACAAGTACAACTTCAACAGATACTTCTACAACTGTTGATACTTCAGAAACAAGTAATGTTGAATTAAAAGAAAATTGTTCAAATCAAATTTCATTAATCGTTCCTGATTACATTGTTAATTTAGTTCATGACGGAAAACAAATTGTTGTTTCAAATCCGGGAGTAACTGCTGTTTGGGATCACTCGGATGCAAAAGTATTTGATGTGTTTGAATCTCAAGAAACTGGGGTAAAATTTGCAAATTCTGGAATTAAAAATAATTCTTATGGAGTAGTAGAATTTAATATTGCTAAACACCTTCATGATGATCCTGCTACTGTTACGGGGACAGATTTTGGGCCATTTAATGTCACTGATTCAAGTGTACAAGAAATGAAAGTAAAATACCACTTCAAGTTTAATTCAATGCCAAGGCAAGGAAATAATTACACTCCTGTTGCAAACAATGAGTGTATCGATGGATTAATGAGAGGAAATACTGGGAACGCAGGAATACCAAAAGTAATTATGTCTTGGGATTGGAATAGTGTAAAAGGAGTGGGGTCTATTGCGGGTGCAGGAAGTTCTCAAAGAAATATCTCTAATGCAATAGTTGGAGAAAATAATCCTGACGAACCATATCTTGATGCAACACAATTAACAATATTAATAAGTAAAAAACTTGGATCTTTATCAAATTTCTTAGAAACTGTAACTCCTCAATGCCCTGAAAATCCAGCGAACAAAATTCTTGTTGCAGTTAGACCATTTATTTCAAATCCAACAACTGGATTACCTTATACGGGTGAAACACAAGATGCAGGAAACTTTTGTTATTTACCATTAACTACAAGATATTATGATGGCAAACCCGCACTTTATTATTTTGTTGAAGATTCTCCAATGACTGCTTGGGAATTTTTCTTTAGTGATACTGAAAGAATAAATAATGCTCAAGAATTAATTAAACTAGTAGACTTTAATGTAAATTTAATGAGAGATGGGTATGGAACTGATTTCCAATATGATTTCGTAAACAGATTTACTAATTCAATAATGCAAGCAGGACCTTCATTTATGGATCCTAACCAAGGAGCAAGAAGATACTTTAGTGACAAGGAAAGAATTTATTTTAGTTCACAAGCTAATGCACTAAATGCAAATTCAAAGTGGGTTCTTCCTGATGCTGGAAAATACAGAGTACGAATGTTAATTGATTTTGAAGATGTTGCAAAAATATTTGATGGATCAAGTCCACAAGCAAGAATAATAGTTGAATTATATTCTCTTGATCCTGTAAATAGTGGATACAGTCCATTGTATTATATGCCAATTGATGGACTTGTTGGATTAAGTGCTAGCGGATCAAGAACAAGTTACGGTTCATCAATTACTAGTGGGAGTACTTTTGATATTTCAAAGAGTGACGGAGTTTACCTGGATACAAGTCAAAAAAATTCTCTTGTAAAAATTAATTATTCTAAAGTAGAGGATTTCTTTACGCTAAATGCTCTTCCATCAATGCGAGGAAAACTACTTGAGTTAAAATATAATTATAATCCAAAAACAATGCGTGATGAAAACTCTTACATAAAATATTTCCCAAGTGTTGCAACTCCTCTGCTCTTTGAAATACAGGGATTAGAAGGACAACAAACATTTTACACTTACTCTGTAAAAAGAAATAATCAACCTATTAATTCAACATTTAGTAATATGCTATTGTTGTCTAGCGTTGGAAAGTGTACTGATCTTGCTGGAGCTCCTCTCTCAGGCTTTTATTATAAAGCTCCGGATTATGGTGAAAACGGAATGTATGGGGTATTATTACCAACTGCACAAGTAAGTGGAACAACTTATTTGAAATCAATTACTTATTCTCCATTAATGGATGCATTTGATATGTTAAAACCTAAAAATGGACAAATTTATAATCCTAGTGATTTAAAAGGAATAAATAATCCTGTTGCATTAATTGGAATAAGTGGAATGCCTTACAATGATAAAAGTGCAAATTCAACTCCTGCTTCATTAACTGATCTACTTAAAGGAGTAGAGGCAAAGAGCATTTGTGTATCTTCACTGGGTGATCGAGAATTCTTCTTTTGGCCAGAAGACAAATTATACTCAACAAATAGTCTTGAGGGCGGATCACTCAACTCTCTTGAAAATACTGCTAAAGGAAATTGTGTACAATAAAAAAATTGAACGAAAGAGAAATCTAGTCTCGGTCAATTATTTTAGTTTTGTATTTTGAATTCTTATTTTTTAGTAAAATTATTCTTGAATTCTCTTTTTCACTTTCAAACTTATAAGAAGGCATTAATGCTAACAGTTTATTTGTGAAACCTTTTGTGTAATCATGTGAAGGAGTATTGTGTTCTCCTAATCTTTGTCTTGAATACCCTAACCACATATAGGATTTAACTTCAATAAAATCTGATTTTACTGCTTCAAGCATGCTTGCGAATTCTTTAATCGTTTCGTCTGAATCATTTAACTCTTTAATTAGAGTTAAACGAATTACACTTCTTGTTGGTAAGAGCGAAAGCATTGCAAGAGATTTAAGATATTTAACCCAGCCATCCTTTTCTTTATTGCAAGTAATACTTTTGAATAACTTTTCGTTAGGCGCAACCATTGAAAGATATAATTGAGTGGGAAGAGAAGTTTCTTTCCACATTTTTTTTAACATGTTTGGATTTTCTCCGTTACTTACAATGAAAACAGTTTCAGTTCCTTTTCTTTCTTTTAATAATCTAACAAGTTCTGGTAAACGTTTGTATAAAGTTGGTTCTCCACTAAGTGAAATTGCCCAATGTTTTGTTTCTAGAGCTTTGTTAAAAGTTTCTTTACTTACTTTGTCATGCCCTCCAAAACCACTAATTAATTTCTTTCTTTCTTCTATTAACCCATCAATCATTTTCTTTGGATCAATTATACTATCGGGTTTATCTCCCATGTATTCTTTTGGTCTCCAACAAAAAATGCAAGAATTATTACACCAAAAAGTTGTGGGTGCGATTTGGTGGCAAGAAATTGTATCTGCTCCATAAAAATCTTGTTTGTAACAGTGGCCCTCTCCTCGAAGAGCTTTTTTATTCCACTCGCAAATCTGTATACTAGCGTCCTCAAAGAAGCCATATTTCTTATGAGAAAAATCGCTTTTCAGTTCTTTTTTGTTCAAAATCAATCGACCCTATAAAAACCTTTTTGAGGGAGAATCCTTTTAAACAAAATGAATGCAGAATAGTTATGCTACTTTGTAGCAAAACTAGTTATATTTGGAAGGTGTGAGAAATGGAAGGAAGTATACAATTTGTTGCAAACTATGATGATTGGAAGGCAATTAAAAAACAAACAATAACTGAGAAAACTGATCCTTTGACAGTGGCTGAATTTTTGGCTAGTTTAACTACTAGTGTTGATAATAAAGTTGAAGTAAACTTAAGAAAAAAAGTTGCACTTGATAAATTAGATGCAGCAATTGCTGCTCTAGGGCTTACAAAAGGAGATGCTGTGAAAGTACTTGAAGAAATTAATTCGAGAAGCATTTCAAAAACAATAAATGAAATTTCTCAAATACCTGAATTACAAAAAAACCAACAAAAAGAAGTAGCTGATTTTTGCAGAGTTTATGCAATGAAAAAATGTCTTAAAGCGTGCGGTCTACTGGTTGATTATTCTCAAATTGAAATACCTGGAATGGGAAGACTAAAGAAAAAAGTTCCAAAAGACGCAAAAGACTAGAACGGGAAGAAAGAATAATTAATTAACTCAATATGTTGGACAAAATACTCTGCAGAGTATGAGTCCTATACCCTATTAGGGTATTTGGACATGTTTTTGGTTGTGAATTAATTTTTTGGTTAGGTAAAAATGATGGCTAAAGGACAAGGAACAATTGAATATTTGGTTATACTTGCCGTAATAGTAATCTTGGGTCTTGTTGTTGTAAGTATTATACTAAATCTAACAAACTTTTCTTCAGTTATTAATTCAACGGATAAAATTGGGGCAAATATTGGGAATCCCATTGCAATTCTTGATGCAGCAATTGATAGTCAGGGAGAAGCAATATTTGTTTTGAGAAGTAATAAAGGAGAAAACTTATCCTTAAGTGCGATAACTGTTGAAGGGGTGGATGCTAATGCCAGCGGGGTAATTCCTCAAATAGATTCATCTACTATAAAATTTGCTGGACTTAGTAATGCCTGTTGTAAAGGTCAGTTAGGAAAAAAAAAGTGTCAAATAAAATTTTATTATACCACTCCCTATGGGAGTGATTCAACTGAAGTAACTTCAATAGTTGATTGTTTAAATGATATTGATGTGGGGTGCGTTTATTCCTATTCTTCTTGGAGCGATTGTAATTACCAAGGATTTCAATCAAGAAGCTTAATTTCATCAACTCCTTCTGGATGTGTAAAAAACTTATCTCTTTCTCAACCATGCACTTATACAGATATTACTCCTCCTCAAATAGTATTATTTTCTCCTCAAGATAATAATTATTGGTCAAGTTCAACAATAATTAATTTTGATTATAATGTTTCTGATGCGTCTCCAATAACTTCTTGCAGTTTACTTGCTGATGGAGTGAATGTTTCTACTCAAAATAATCCTTCTACTGGGATAAATACGATCGCTTATCATTTAAATGACAGCAATCATATTTGGGGAATAACTTGCACGGATATGTTTTCAAATACTTCTACAAACTCTCCGCGAAATATTAGTGTTGATGCAAATTCATATGAAATTAATAATTGTGTTCAATTACAAGGAATAGATAATAATTTGACGGGAAATTATATTTTAATGAATGATATTAATTGTGCAACAGACACTACTTTGGGCGGGACACTTTATAATGCGGGGGCAGGATTCAATCCAATTGGAGATTATTCTGGAAATGATTTTTTGGGAATTCTTGATGGAAACAAACATAAAATTTACGGATTAAATATAAACCAGCCCTCTGGGACAGGAATTGGATTGTTTTCTTCAATTGGAACAAGTGGAAGTGTAAAGAAAATTGAAATCCTTGATGCAAATGTTAATGGGGATAATGCAACAGGAATACTTGCGGGACAATGCAAAGGGTCAATAACCCAAGCTGGAGTTGGGGGGGCAATTACATTAAGTTATGCTGGTGGGGGAATGGTTGGGGAACTTTATGGGACAATAAGTGAAGCATATTCCTCAGCAAAAATAACTACTGTCGGGTCAAGTGCGAATGGACTTGGGGGAATTGTTGGATCACTTGCAAACAATTCTGGAGCAATAATAACAAATTCTTACTTTGATGGAAATATTTACACTTCAAGAATTAGTGCCGCTGGAATAGCTGCAATGGGGTTTGCAGGAACAAGTATTACAAATTCATATTCTTCTGGGCCAATAAGTGCAGCAAATTATGCGGGAGGACTAGTTTCAGCAGCTTCTGGGGTAAGTGTGACGAACTCTTTTTCTGTTTCTAAAATAACTACTGTTGCTACGGGTGGAGGGGTACTTGCATATGTGATGACTGCCACACCGACAGGAAACTATTGGGATACAATTTTGACAAGCAGAAATAGCTGTTATAGGCTTATTGTAGGGGGGGACTCTAATGTAGGGTGTACGGCAACTAAAAATAATCCAAGTTACTATTATAATAAGAACAATGCTCCAATGAATGGTAATTGGGACTTCACTAATGTGTGGGATCAAAATGTGAATGGATATCCGGTGCTAAGATGGAGAAGCAGTTAATTAAGATTATATACTTTTGAGATTAAATATTTTTGTGTGATTAAAAATGGTTTTTGAAGAAATAATGGTGAATCAATTCCTTCAATCTTTTTCCTCTCTTCCACTTAACTTATTTTTCAAAGGAATAACTTATTTTGGTCACCCTGGACTATGGTTTGTTCTTGGGGCAATACTTTTTTGGTTGGGAAAAGAAAAGCAAAGTTTCAAATTAGTTTCACTAGTTTTATTTGCAAGTTTCTTTTCTGGAATTTTAAAATATTTAATTATGCGACCAAGACCAACTGGAGTAATTGCAATGAGTGAAGAATTTACTCCATCAATGCCTTCCACACATTCAACAATTGCTGGCGCAATGGCAGGGTATGCTTATTTTAGTAAAGAGGTTCAAAACAATTATGCGTACATTCTAATTGTGCTTGCATTAATTACTGGATTATCAAGAATTTATTTAGGAGTACACTTTTTGACGGATGTTTTAGCAGGATTATTACTTGGTGCACTAATTGGGTGGTTTGTATTCAAACTAGACACTAAATTAAACAAAATGCAATTTCACATTACTGCAATTAAAGATGAATTTTTAGTAATTGCATTTTTTGGGTTAGTAATAATATTTTATTTATTTGTTCCTGCTGAATTTTATGGTGCATTTGCACTCTTAGGATACTTCACAGGATATGCAATTTATAGACACACGGATGTTAAAGAAATTTTAGTTCTTCCACAAACAAAAACCCAATCAATTATTGCGGTTTTCTTTGGACTTGCTGGTTTAGGGGCTATTGGGCTAATTGCATACTTTTCAACTGGACTAATTTCCCAAGTAACCTTCTTTATTTCAGGTTTATTTGTAACTCTATTTTGGCCAATAGTAATTTCTAAGTTCGTTTTAAAACGAGAACTTCACAAATCCAAAAAATCAAAAAAAAGGGCAAAAAATAAGAAAAATTGATCTTAACTATTCTCCCCTAATTAAGTTTACTTTTAGGGATATTTGCTCTGATCGGGCTTACTGAAGGCTTTTTAATAACAATAATCTTTTCTTTGTCAATTTTAAGGGTGGTTTAATTGAATAGGACATTAATGACAAGCATAGTGCTAATAGGAATAGCACTTCTATTTTTTGGGTGTATAGGGGGATTTAATGCTGCGGATATAGCAAAACTTGATTCCTCAGTACAAGCATTTCTTTCTCAACATCCAAACGCAGATATTAAAGCAGTGCAAATAAGTGCAAGTGATTTTAATTCAATGAAAGATTTAGTTTCAACTCAATGCGAAATACCAATGGCAGTTAAGGACTATTGGAGAGTAAAAATAACTGATGCAAGCACACAACTAAAGATGACTGTGTGGATTGATTCAAATACACAAAAAGTTATATGTGTAATTAAAGAAGGACAAGATAATAATGGAAAAGTTGTTCCTCCGGTTGATACAAACGTTGTAATTCCACCAGTGGATACAAATACTGTTGTTAATCCTCCAGTAGATCAAAACAATACTCTTCCAGTGGACACAAATAATGTTACTCCTCCGGTTGATGTAAACGTGGTAGTGCAAGCTCCAATTGATAGAGTAAAAGTAGGAAATATCTACTTGAGTGTAGCACAAATAGAACTTGACAGTTACGGAACTGGAATTGATGCAATTAAACTAAGATTGGACAACGAAACGGATGTTGAACAATCAGTTTCAAAGAAAATCTCAATTAGTGTACTAAATGATAAGAATGAAGTTGTTGATGCTAGTACATACCAACCCTCTCTTTCAGTTAGTGATATGAAAGAACTACAATTTGAAAATCTAACAAGTACTTTTTTATATCAAAAACTTTCTCCAGGAACATACACTGTGAAAATAGGAATTTATAACGATGGTTCAACAACTACAACTACTTTCTTAACAAAGAAAGTTACTATTGGGCCAGATGCAGACAAAATAATAGTTTATCCAAGAAAAGTAGAAACTTTTGCTCCTACTGATTCAATTACTTTGGGACAAGTAAAAGTATACTTAGAAACAATAATGTTGAGTGATGCTGGAACAAAAATTGATGAATTCAGACTAAGACTTGAAAACTTGGCAATTACTGATCAATCAGTTTCAAAAGATTTCTCAGCAGAAGTACTTAATGAAAAAAACGAAGTGGTAGATGTAAGTTCATACGCCCCATCAGTTTCAGTAAGTGATATGAAAGAAGTACAATTCGAATCAATGACTAGTACTTTCTTGTACGAAAAACTTTCTCCAGGAACATACACAGTTGTTGCTAAATTCTATAACGCAGGATCAGCAAAGTCAAGTGTTTATTTGACTAAAACAATTAGAATCGGTCCTGATGAATTACAAAATATAGACAACGCTAAAAAAGTAATGAAATATACGTTAACTGCAGGAGAAATAACAAAAGTTACTCTAGACTCTTACGGGACAGCAGTAGACAAATATTCATACAAAGTTAGCGGAACAACATTATCAGGCAAAGTAATTGAAGCAATAATGTTAAACGACAAAAATGAAGTTCTTGATGTAGCAAGTTACGCGCAATCAATAAGTGTAAGTAACATAGTAAACGATTTACTATCAGTGAATAATTCCTTTTTGTATAAAAAACTTCCAAATGGGGACTATACATTGTTAGTTCAAATCTACAATGATAACTCAAGCGTACCAGGATTTATTATGGCTAAAAAAGTAACCATCTCACCTGACGCACCAAAAGAACAATAAAACTTCAAAAATGCCCCCTGGCAAAAATGTTGGGGGGTATTCTCTTTTTTTAAAAAATAAATCCTAATTATACTAAATTAATTCACAAAACAAACCCACTCAAAAGCTTTAAAAAACACTCTCGCAATCAATTAATTAAGGACAAGAAAGCAAAGCTCCTTATCCCCCCTTAGTTTAGCAGCTAAAACGCTCGGCTGTAGTATCTATAATCCCATGGGAGAAACAAAAATTCTTTCTGGTGCGGAAACCGAGATACCCCCGGTGCAAGTCTGGGAGGGGGGATTTTTTTCTTAAAAATCTCGTCGACCTCTATATTTTTATAGTAAAAAGAAGTTGGTTATAATATGAAGAAAGTTATTTTTGTTTTAGTTGTTTTAGTAAGTGTTCTATTTTTGTTTGGGTGTACCACAAGTTCTTCAGATCAGGGAGCAACTTCCTCGGCTGATAATGTTTCTGCTACCTCTCAATGGAGCAAAGAAGTTGCTGCATTAGGAAATCCATCTTATGAAAAAATAAATGTGGCGGCAGGATATGAAATACTTCCTTTTCCAGGTTTGACTTATAGTGGGTTGAGGGATGGGTACCAAGCTTTTTATGCAACAAATAAAGATTATTCTTTTGCAATTTATGCTTCTCCTGCAGTAGTAAATGCAACTGGAAAAGATTATGCACAAGTAAAAGCGGGAATTATGCAAAAGTATGGGGTCTATTCAAATTTAACTTGCACAGACCTCCAAAGCGCTAATTGGCTTACGCAGGCAAAAGTATTTGAGTGCAGTTATTTTGCTTCACAAATAAATGTCCAGTATAAATCAACTATTTTTTATAAATCTAATGAATATGTGGAGACAATTTTATCAGTTTGGGGAACTTCTCCTCTTAGTTCATATGAATATATTTTTGATGAATTTAATCAAAAAGCAGTTAGCTGGAAATAATTAAAATGGAATCGAGAATAATCAATTTATCTTTGGTTCAAATCGTCCCAAGTCCAGTCTGGGAACGGGATTACCTTTTTTTAGGCTAATTCTTTTTGTTAGTTTTATCAGCCTAAAAACAGATTAATTTTTAATTCCCTAATTTTTTCGTAGCACTTTTACTACAAGTAGTTGCTTTGCAATACATATAAATAGTACTAAATACAAAACTATTGTTAGAGAAGGAATTTCTAATGAGAAGTGCAGCTGGTTTAAGAGCGATGGCTATGCGCCCTAATAAAAATGCTGCTCGCTTAGCAGCATCTGAAAAATATGTTGCAGAGTTAAGAAGAAGCAAACTTGACGCTTTATCAGAACATAATTTGGCACAACGTAATGCGGCGCAAGCGCGAAAAGGCGTAAAAAGAAACGCACAATCCGCTAAATGGACTAATCCTGTATTTTTAGTTACTGCTCAACTTAAACATCCAAAATTAATGGCTAATGCAAAAAGGTTATTGGAAAAAAGAAAACTGAATAATGCGGCTAATCGTCAACTTGAAGCACGTTTATCTAAGCCATAATACTATTTGAGTAAAACAATTTTTCTAAGTAAATATGATCTTACTATTGCTAGTTGTGCAACTTACTAAGAGGATTTCTTATTCTAAATACAATTAAATATAATCAAAGTTACTAAGTTTATCATGAGTACTGGAGTAGATTCTGAGTTTTCTAAAATGATGGAAACAAAAGATGAGTATAGTGCGGTAAATAGAATTTTTGTACAACTTCCTCCTAAGTTGACTAAAGAGGAAAAAAAAAGAAGTGCTTTACTTACTTACAAATTACATAATGCTTTAAGAAAAAGAACTAGGCCAATTGGGGAGTTTAAATACAAAGTTGCGGTTGGAAGTATTCATTATGAGTGTCCAATCAATGTTGTTATTTTGGACAAAAGTGAAAATATTATTGCTTCACTTGGATTTTATTTATTAAGTAGAAAAGGAAAAACTACTTTAGTCATAAATGGAATACAGGGTAAAAGAAATATGCAAGAACAATTAAATGCTCTCTCAAAACAAGTTGGAGAAAATTGGAGAGTTTGGGCGGTAAAAAGAATAAAACGAGTTGCAAAAACTAGTGGAATTACTACTTCTGGTTCTTTACCTGGATTACATGCGTTACTTCAACCTTCTTCCCCAGAAGAATATAAAAGACAATTAAGACAATACTCTCAAACATTTAGAAAAGCAGAAATTTTAGAGGTTTTAAAACACAAAGTAGAACCATATCCTAAGCAATGGAAAGATGCATTTCAAAGTTGGAAAGAATCAATCAAAAAAGCAAAACAAGTAAGAAAATGATTTTAATTAACTGAAAAACTAGTTCTTTAATCACAAACTTAGCTTGGGTTAAAGTCTGGCGGGGATTTAGTTTTTATACTAGTTGTTTCTTTTTTGATTAGGTGTTAATAGTGGAAAAAAATAAGATCTCTACATATCTTAGACTTGTAGTATTGTTTCTTTTGCTTGCGTGGGTTACTTATGGAAGTTATTTGCATCAAATTCTTGGTGGGGCAAAAGCTGCGTCAATTCATGCGTTGTGTCCTTTTGGAGCGCTTGAAAGTTTATACGCTTTAATATTTTTAGGAACTTTTATTCAAAAAGTATATGTTGGAACATTTGTTTTGCTAGCAATTACTGTAATACTAGCAATTGTTTTTAGAAGAAGCTTTTGTGGTTTACTTTGTCCTTTTGGAGCATTACAAGAACTGTTTGCAAAAATTGGACAAAAAATATTGGGAAAAAGAATGGAAGTGCCAAAAGCAATTGATGTTCCATTAAGGTATCTTAAATATTTAATTTTGCCATTAACACTTTTATTAGCTTGGTATTTTTCAACACTTTGGATAAGTCCAGTTGATCCATATTCAGCATATGCGCACTTAACAAATGTTGGCGGGGCTATTGCTGAAGAGCCATTAGCTATAGTTGGATTCATATTACTGGGGTTAACAATAATTGGTTCATTTGTTTATGATAGGTTTTTTTGTAAATACCTTTGTCCAGCAGGAGCATTTTATGCAATTATTGGAAAAATAAGTCCCACATTTGTTGAAAGAAACAATCATTTGTGTATACATTGTAAAGCTTGTACAAAAGTTTGTCCAATGAATATTGATGTTGAAAAAGGTTTCAAAATAAAAAATTCTGAATGTATAAACTGTAATGAATGTGTAAATGTTTGTCCAAAAAAAGGAGCACTTGAAGTAAAAGTAGCTGGAAAAACAATGAGTACTTTAGTTATTTTGCTTTTAGTGGTAGGTTTATTTTTTGGAACAATATTTTTGGCGCAATATACTGGAAATTTTCAATTAAAACCATCCGAACTTAAGGTTGGAGAAGTATTATCCATATCTGATCTAAAAGGATCCTTGACAATTGAAGAAGCTGCAGTGCAAACTGGTTTGGGTTTAGATGCAATTTATACTAAACTAGGGATTCCAACAACTGTCCCTAAAGAAACAATGTTAAAAGATGTTTATACTTTAGTGCCCGGTTATAATTTCCATGATTCTAAAATAAAAGCAAGTTCCAACTAATTTATGCTTTTTCTGTGCAATGGATGCTGAAAGATTTGCTTTTTATACTTCTAAGTACTATCTCTAGTAAGGTGTTAATGTGCGAAATTTAATTATTTTAATCTTAAGTC
>CAZOCW010000004.1:0-22828 GCA_964578405.1 uncultured archaeon
CTAATTAGTTCTTATTTTAGTTTTTATTATTCTTTTGTTTCAAAATCCACGCAATATCGTTTGTCTCTTACTTTCCCAATAAACTCTGCAGCACTATTATGTATTGGGTGCTTTTGATACTCATCAAGGTCTTTTTTTGTTTCAAATTCAGAAATTAGTACCACATCCATGTCTTCTTTCTCGTGTCTGTAAGATATTCCTACTTCAATTCGCTTTATTTGCGGAACTTTTCCGTAAAGAGATTCAAGTTTTTCTTTAATTAGTTCTGCATTTATTTTTGCAGTATTTCCTTCTGCATTTTCTTTTAGAGTCCACATCACTATGTGTTTTATCATTAGAGTCACCGTTACGTTAAGTTGTCTTTAAGCAGTAGTAACTATTCTTCCTTGTGCTAATTTAAATGTTCCAAGTTTCTTTTCAGTTTTTTTATTTGTTTTTGGATCTTGGATTGTAATTGTTTTCTTCGTTTTATTTGTTTCAATTACTTTTCCTAGATAATTTCCTTGTTCATCAAGTACATTTAATCCAAGTAATAATTTTGAAATCTTTTCTCGTATGTCAAATGTATTTCTTGCTCTCATTGCAATTATTAATACTACAAAACTTAGCATTATGTTTGCTGGTAACCATGATAGTTCCGCTTGTCTAAGAAATACTAGTGTTCCTGCATCAATTATTGCCCAAACACAAAGTATGGATACTGCTTGTACAATATAGTTTCCAATGTAATATGCTTTTTTGTTATAGATCGCATCCGTTGCTCTTCCCGCAATTATTAGTATTATTGCAAATACAAAGAATGGATATGCTCCTCTTAGTCCGCTTGCAACATCAATTGTAATATCAATGAATTCAGAGGACATTAATTGGGTATACATAGTCCATATTCCAATGAATGGTAAAAGTAGTGCTGCAATGTACATTACAAAACTTACTCTTTGTTGTGATAAACTGTCAGATATTACTCTTACAAATTCAACTATTTTGTCTTCCGCTCCGCTTCCTTTAAGGAGTAAATATGCCCCTGCAATGAATGCAATTGCTTGGTAAGCAGCCATTCCAAATATATTCACATGGAATACATCATACAAAACATAAACAAGTAAAATTAATCCTGGTACTCCAAGAACTAGTCTAGCAACTGAAGGATCTTTTAGTGCTTCTTTAATAGTGTAAAGAGTTGATTCTACAGCTTCAGCTTGTTTAATTATTACTCTATCAGTAGAAATTATTTTTGCTCGTGATTGAAGTATTGGAATTACTTGGGAATCTTCAGCCCCATCAGTAATTAGTATCCATCCATCAATTAAGTAGTCTTTTTGCAATTTGTCTAGTTGTTTATTAATTTCCTTATCAGCAGCAAGCCCAATTTTTCCTTCTCCAGTAATAGTAACTACTTCTACATTTTTGTATAATTTAGTTGCTTCTTCAAGTTTTGCAACAGCAGCAAACATTGTGTTAGCATCACTTTCAGCAGGGTCAGCAAGTATTAATTTTTGTGCAGCTTCAAGGTTCTTTTCCCTTCCAACTACTGGCCCATGTACTTTGGCCTTTCGCCCAAGATCGTTGTCTCGATCTACGCACACAACAAATATCTTCTTCTTCACTTTAGCACCCAAGTAACCATTATAAATATCCTAAGTGATTAATCTTATATATAAATAGTGGGTTTATTGTTTAAAGAGAATTGATTGAATATGGCTGCTGATAATTTCAAATATGTAGTATTTGTAGTACTTCTTGCGGCAATTGCAGTTAGTATCTATTTGTTAGTAATTAATCAAGAATTTGTTATTGCTAATATTGCGTGGATTGTGCTCTTAGCTTTTGCAGCGTGGGTAGTTTACAAATATGATTTTATTTTACAACTCAAAGATTATGAAAGGGCAGTTGTATATAGATTTGGTAAAGTCCATCATGTTGGTGGTCCTGGGTGGGCAATAATTTGGCCAATTTTAGAATCAATTGATAGAGTAGATTTACGTGTTCACACAATTGATGTTCCAAAACAACATGTTGTTACAAAAGATGGAGTAGAAATTACTATTGATGCAATTGTTTATTTGAAAGTTAAAAAAGATAATCAAAGTGTAGTGAACTCAGTTATTGAAGTTGAAAATTATACAAAAGCTTCTCAATTATTTATTGTTTCCTCTTTACGTGATGTTGTAGGATCAATTCCTCTTAGTGAAGTTATTTCAAACATTGAAGTAATTAATGCACAAATTAAAACTAACCTTGAGCAAATTTCAAAGAATTGGGGTATTGTTGTTGAATCAATTGAAATTAGTGATGTTGAAATACCCGAAACTGTAATTAATGCAATGCACGAAGAAAAAGCAGCAGTTCAACAAAAACTTGCCAGAATGGAAAAAGCTTTGGCTCATAAAGCAGAAATTGATGCAGTTCAAGAATCAGCTTCCAAGCTTGATGATAGAGCACTTGCATATTATTACATTAAAGCAATTGAGGGAATGGCAAATTCTAAAGGTAGTAAAGTATTTTTCCCTTCAGAGTTTACTCAATTAGCTCAGTCATTTACTAATTCAACAAATAGCAACACTGCAAGCAAATCTGGCGTAAAAGGTGCTGAATATTATAAAGAACTTCTAAAACAATACGTGGACGAATCAGTAGAGAAAGCAAAAGCAGCTTCAGACATGACTGATGAAGACGAAGAAGAAGCAAAACCAAAGAAGAAAAAGAAATAATTCCTGGTAATTAGTATGCTTTCAAAAAAACTAATTTTGACAGTTATTTTAATTGCAGTTCTAATTCTTGTTTTAACGTTCCTTTATTTCATTGGTGAAGGAGTAAAACAAGAGTATTTTTCAAGTACTTCTTCAAATCCAGATTCTATTGAAACTATAACTCTTGGAACAAACCCTTCAATTGAGGATCCTGCAATTAATATTTTTTCTAGGGGAATAGCATTCTCAACTTTGCTCGTTTATTTGACTCCGTTAAATAAAAGTCCTGATAAAAATTCTCCTGAATTTATTTCCAAAGTAACCTCAAATGTTAATACTTGTGCTTCAGATAACCTTTCTTGTCTTGATTTAATTACTTTTGCAGATAATGGGAAACAAATTTGTTCTCAAGCAATTACTTCTTCAAAAGAATTAGGGAACAAAATTAAATCTGAGAATAGCATTCTTCTTGGATTTTATAAATTAGTATTTAATGTGGATAACTTAGGGTATGCTTCAGTTGTCAGTTCGGTAACAGCCTGTTATCAAGAGTTGTCTAAAATAAAGCTTTGAAGTTGAGCAAATAATTAGTTTTTAATTATTTTAATTTGTCAACTTCTTTTTTAAATTCAGCTAATTCTTCTTTAGCAGATTTAATTGCTTCTTCTACTAATTTCTTTGGAGATTTTCCGTCAGTTTTAATTATCATTCTTGCTTTTTTATCAAGTGGGTGATCTAATTTGTATGCGCAAAATTCTACTCCGCTAACTGCTATAATTTTTTCTTTTAAGTAGTTTGGGATTGTGTGTCTTTCCCCAGTTAAATAGAATTCTAAAGTGTTTTTTTCATTTGTAATAACTTCTAACTTCATTTGCTCACCCTCAATAAAAACTACTTCCATGATTAGGATTATAAACTTTCCATTTTGGTCAAAAAAGACTCTAAAATCCACTTTGGACTAGAATCTTCTTTCCCCGCCCTGTCTTCTTTCATTGTTAAAAGCAGGTCTATCTCTTCCGCCAAATGATCTATTATTGTCAAACCCGTTAGAACTGCCTTCAGTTCTAGGAGTGAATTCTCTTCTAGGGGCAAAGCCTTGGTTTCCGCCAAAACTCCCTTCTCTTCTTGGGCCTCTATTAAATCCCTGGTTTCCGCCGGAACCGCCGCCACCGTGTCCGCCGCCAAATCCGCCTCGATTTCCACCAAAGCCTCCGCGTCTGTCTCCGCCGAATCCTCGGTTTCCTCCGAAACCTCCTCTTCTATCTCTATCAAATCCGCCCTCTCTTGGTGCAAATTCTCTTGGTTTTTGTTCAGCTTCGAACCATTTTCTATCTTCAATGCTTCCACAATTAGGGCAAAGCATTCTATTATTTGTAAATTGCATTTCTTTTCTACAGTTTGAGCAGTATGCTTTACTTACTCCAAGTCCTTTTTCGTTTGTTGCAAGATCTATTGCAAGTGGAGAACTCATTACAACTTTTGCTCTTACAATGTCTCCGATTTTAAAGAATTTTCTTAGTTCTGAAATGAATTCAGTTGAAACATTTCTTACTGGTATTTGTGCAGTTTTTAGTCCAGTAATTTTTTTACCATTTTCTGCGCTAAGTAATTCAATTACTGCGTTTGATTCTTTAACAAGCATTACTTTTCCTGTGATAATATCTCCCGCTCTAATTGTTTTGATTGTTTTTCCTTTGATTCTTACTTCTTTATTATTTTCATCAAACTCTGCGTATCCCATATTAGTTGCTTTTACAATTCCTTTGTCAGAAAAAGTGTTTCTTCCAGCCACATACTCTTCTTCAGTAGTGATTGCTTCCCCTGGCAGGTATATTTTTTTTGATTCAGCCATTTTTTTCCCTCGTTTTAATAAAAAAAATTCTTTTTTTCTCTTTAATAGATAGTATTTTATACCAAAAAAATCTAGGTATAGTTGTCTTAACTTGTACAAAAACATTGTCCATAATAAGACTTATAAATCAAGTGGTTGAATGGTTCTAGAATCAATTATTGGGGAAAAAAATATTCGAAAGCACCCTGTTTTCATTTTTTTCTTGACCCTTTTGATTTGTGCGGGGAGTATTTTCTTTGCGGATTTGTTGTTTCCAAAGCATGCTAGTGTTCTCTCAGTTGCATTCATAACAATCGGGCTTGTTCCCCTTGTTTTTAACATATTTTCAAAAGAGGAAGCAGATGAAACGATTTCTAGAAGAAGTTCGTATACTTTTTTTGCTCGTCACTTCAATTTAATCATGCTTTATGTTTGGATTTTTGTAGGGGTAATTTTTGCATTCGCACTTTATTATGCGGTTGTTCCAGATAATGCAAAAGTTGAGTTATTTGAAGAGCAAGTAAGTTCTTTTTGTAGAATTTCAGGGGCTTGTACTAATGGTATTCCTCTTTCAATTACTGGGAGAGCAAGTGCTTTTGGACTTGATGCGTGTAAATCCACTTCAAGTGATGTAATTTCTTGTACTCTTTTTATTTTTGAAAATAACGCAGGAGTTTTGATTTTTACATTATTGCTTTCTGTGCTTTACGGGGTTGGAGCAATTTTTATTATTGTTTGGAATGCATCAATTTTGGGAGTATTTTTTGGAGAAACCCTACTTGCAGGGGATATAGTAAAATGGCTATCCATGTTTCAAAGCATGTTAATTGGACACGGTCCGCCAGAATTGTTAGGGTATGTTTTTGGTGCACTTGCAGGAGCAATATTGTCAGTAATGGTGGCTAAAGGACAATTATTGACTCATGATGCTCAAATAATAATTAAGGATGTTCTTTTCCTTTTTGTACTTGCCTTGTTTTCAGTTGCATATGGTGCAGTTACCGAAGCAGTAGGGATGATGAAATTAACTGATTTGTATTTTATTATGGGCTTTTTGTACTTGCTTGTGATAATTGTTGCAGTGTTTCTCTATAACAGTACTCGATCTTCTCCAAAGTTTTCTCTTGAAAACTAAAAATTCTTAAATCTTCAATAAAACCCCTCTACCAGCTTGATTTTAAACTCTTTTTTCTTTGAGTAGTTTATGCCTAAGTTTAAGAAAAAAAATTCAGACAAGTTTGTTCTTCCTTTTTTCCCTGCAATTTCATTATTTTTAGCAAAACTGGGTGAAAAGTTTTCATTTCTAAAATGGTTTGATCCTTTTACTTATGTTGATATTTTCATAATGCCTCATGTAAAAAAAATTACAAACAATGAATACGTTGAAATGGGAGTAAATATTTTATTTGCTCTAATTTTTGCTTTTGCAATTTATTCTTTGTTAGGAATTATTTTTGGAACAGCTACTCCGTTAGTTATAGTTTATTCTGCTTCAATGGAGAATACTTTTTTTCGCGGAGATGTAATGGCTTTAACAAGAGCAAATGTAAATGATACTTTTGGAGAAGAAATTACCCTGGATCGTTCAATCGATGGAGTTCAAACAATTGATTATGTTACACCTACTTATTCACTTGGCAAATTAGTGTCATTAACATTTAAAGATTCAAATGGCGAAATAAAAGAAGTTCCTCTTGCACACAATGGTAATGTGGTGGTGTACCCTGCATTTCCTTCAGGTCTTCCAATTATTCATAGGAGTATTGTAAAAATAAATGCAAATGATGGAGTTTTTGTTTTAACGAAAGGGGACAACATGTCCACTAATCCAACATTTGATCAAGATTGTGGAAATATAACTCCTGAACTTAATTTGCCTCAAAAACCTTGTATTAGTTTTTATGCAAATAAAGTGGATAAGTTAGTTGGTAAAACATTTTTTATGATCCCTAAAGTCGGTTGTGTAAAGCTTTGGCTTTTGGATGATTTATTTTCTTTAATTGGTACTGGTTCTCTTCCTCGAGATTTTACTGGTTTTTGTTAAACTTTGTTTTTAATTAGGGCAAACCCACTCTTGCTAAGCTTTTTATTCTTTAACAGCCTAATTTTTGCATGAGCTTATTTGGTTTGGATAATAATTCCCTTGTTTTGATTTCAATTATCCTAATTGTGATTTCACTAATTGTAATAATTGTGGGAATTTTTATTATTCTTAAAAGAAAATCAGCTGAAGAAAAACACGCTGACAAAGTAGTTGCAACACTTAAATTATTAAAAGAAGGAAAAAAAGTTGAATCATCTGCTGAAGTTAAAACTAAAGAAAAAGTTGCTTCTCCTTCACTTGAAATAAAAAAAGAAGAAACCTCGCTAAAACAATTATTAATTAAAAAATTTAAACCTAAAGTTGAACAACAATTGGGGTCAAAAATAGAGGTATTAGATTTCAATGCTAAAGAAAATAATTTCCTTTTACTTGCAATGATTTCTAACGTTAAAATACTTCTAACTCTTGATGCTTCTGGTAAAATAATTGATTATAAGAAAGTAAAACAAAAGGAATAGTCTCTCTTCTTTCACTTTTCTTGTTCGCCTAAATATTTCCTAAATTCCCTCTAAAAAGGATATATTTTCTTTCTGCCCCTCGAATTGGTTTTTAAATCTAATGAAGCTCTTTCCTAATAGTAGAAGGTTGGTTTTAATGGAGCTAGTTCTAAAGAGTGCTGAAGTTTTTAAGAAAAGTATGGAAGCTATTGCTGTTTTAATTGACGAAGCAGAGCTAGTTGTTTCTTCTAATGGTTTAGAACTTAAAGCAACAGATCCTTCTCAAATTTCTATGGTTGCATTTTCTTTGCCAAAATCAGCTTTTACAAAATTTGATTCAGCTGACACTAGATTAGGTTTGGATTTAGATTATTTAAATCAAGTATTATCAAGAGCGCAAAGTAGTGATGAATTAGTTCTTTCTCTTGATGAAAAGAAAGCATTTTTGACAGTTACTTTCAAAGGTAGTGCAGAAAGATCTTTCCAAGTTCCTTTAATTGATATTTCTACAGCAGAAGTACCAAATCCTCGAATTGAATTTGATGCTGAATTATTAGTTTCTGCTGGATTTTTACAATCCGCATTTAAGGATGCTGCATTAATTAGTTCTCATGTTGTTTTAGGATGTAATGAAGAAAAGTTTTTTGTTAAAGCAAATTCTTCTAAAGGAAATTTGAACGAAGACATTAAACAAAATAAAGATACTCTTCCAGAACTGAGAGTAAAAAGAGAATGTAAGAGTATGTTCCCTTTGGATTACTTACAAGATATGTTAAAAGTTGCTTCTTCAGACACAAAAGTTTCTCTTTTCATTAAGAGTAGTGCTCCTGTTAGAGTTTCTTATCCTATTGGGGAAGCAAATATTAGTTACTTCTTGGCTCCAAGAATTGAATCTCAGTAAAAAGTACTTTTATTGCCCCGGAGTTAATTATTAAATACTTCTTTGACCTCTTATTTCTACTCGTGAGACAATGCTTGAACTAAAACAAATTAATTTCTTCAAATCTGCAGTTGAATCTATCTCTTCTTTTGTTCCTGAGGGTAATTTTCGTTTCACTGATAAAGGAATTTTCTTTAAAGCCATTGATCCAAGTCAAGTGGTGTTAGTGGATTATTTTGTTGATAAAAAATATTTTGATAAGTATGCAATGGAACCAAATTTTGTTGGTGTTGATTTAGTTGAACTAAATAAAATCCTTCAAAGAGCACTTGCTGATGATAAAATGGTTCTTGATATTTCTGATGCTGAAATAAAAATTCGTTTTGAAGGGGAAATGAAAAGAAACTTTCGTCTTCCTTTAATTGATGTTTCTGGTGAAGAACCAAAAACTCCCGCAATTGAATATGAATCAAAAATTGACATTAATGCCTCTTTAATGAAAGAAATTCTAAAAGATGCTTCGCTATTTGGTTCAAGTATTGTGCTTAAAGTTTCAGATGGAAAGTTTTTCATTGAAGCAAAAGGTTCAAGCGGAGTAATGGAATCAGAAACAACAAAAGTTTCAAGTGTATTATCTAAAAAAGAAATTACTGCAAAGTTTTCTCTTAACTTTTTCCATAACATTGTTCGTCAAGCGGATAATGATAAGCCAATCACAATCGAACTTAGAAATGATGCTGCAATGAGAGTAACTTACTCTATTGGTCCAAGTAAAATAGTATTCTATTTAGCTCACATGATATTGTGAAGTTTTTAAAAAAATAAAATAACTAAATAGCTATTCATTTTCTGACTGGTGCAGCCGTTGGATTAGGATTTTGTTTTCGGTAAGCTTGTGCAACATTTTCTTTAGCAAGTCCAGTTAATTGTTCGCGAGTTAGTTTTGTTATTGGTTGGGAGGATAGTCTTGCAAGTTCATATTTTAATGCAGTTTCTTTTGGAACTCCTCTTTTGAAGTATGCTTCGGCAGGAGTGGCAAATACCTCTCCGTGTCTTCTTGCAGTGGCAATAATTTGCAAGTAAATTGGAATTTCTTTTTTAGTACTAATCCCTCTAACTTGGGCCCTTTGCTGAGCCTTTGCCATTGTTCCTTTGAAGTTTAGTGGTTTTCTCATTGCTTTCACAATTACTTTGCGTCTTGGGTGGTATTTAACCCTTCCCAACCCCCGTCTTCAATTTATTTAATGCTTTCCTAATAGAAAGTATTTATGGATAAGCTTCTTTTTGCACAAAAATTTCCTTTTACCAAAAAAGCAAGAGAGTACCTAAAAGAAGCAAATGTTTCAGTGGATCATATTCCTGAAAGTGCGATAAAGAAAGCTGCTTTAATGGTTTCAAGGGCTTTTTCAGGAAACTTGTACACTATTGATTCCTCCTCTCCTTCAAAAGAGTTTTTAGAAACAGAGATAACGGCTTTTCCTGCGGCAAAAATGTTTGTTTCAGTAATGAAAGCTCCAAACATTATTGAAAAGTTTTCAATGATGATTTATAAAAATACTTTTAACTATTTGGTTGAAAATGAAAACACTAAAGATTTGTGTCAAGAACTTGCTGATGATTTTGAATTAAAGTATTCTCTTTCAAATGAAAAGAATTATTTTGTGGAAGTGCCCCTTGAAGAGTATTTGAAAATTAATTTTATTGATGAAGAAATAAAACTAATAAATAAACCATTAAACAAAGGGATTGTGTATTTGAATGTAAATGATTTTGCAAGATTTTTAGCAGAAAAAGCGTATGTTAAAGTTTTTGATTCTCTTCCAATCAAAAAAGAAAATGTTCCAAAAACTATTTTGGATTTAGTAAAGAGTGTTGATTCTCAATTAGTTGTAATGGAAAAGAAAACATTTGATTTAAAATTAGCTGGAAAAATTGATCCAAATTTATTTCCTCCCTGTATGCAAGCAGTATATACAGATCAACTTTCTGGAAAAAAACTTCATTACATGGCACGTTTAGCATTAGGTTCATTTTTACATAAACTTGGGATGTCAAAAGATGAAATGCTTGTTCTTTTTTCAAAGAGTCCTGATTATAAAAAACAAATTGCTGAATATCACATTGATAGAATAATTGCAAGCGATTTATCCTCTCCTGGTTGTAAGAAGTTATGGGATTATGGATTAAGAGTTAAAGAATGTGAAAAAGAATGTAAGTTTAAGCATCCATTGCAATGGTATATTGCAAAATTAAGAATCAGAAATCAAACAAAGAATTCTTCTTCACAGAAAGTAGTAAGTTCGGCAGGAAATTAAGTGTGTGATTAATATGTATGAAACTACTCAGAGCAATGAATCAGAATTCATGAAAAAACTTTTTGGGGCTTATTATGAAAAGAATTTCATAAACTCGGTTCCAGATCCATCTTTTAGAGAATTTGGTTTTGGAGTTTTTAGAAGAAAAATTGCAAATAGAAATATGTACTTTGCAAATGCTGATGAATTGAATTTATTCTTGCGACAAAGTAAACCTCTTTTCTTCTCTTATTCAAATGCATATTATAGGCATCCGGAAAGAACTCCAATGGCTGCAAAAGAGTTACTAAAAGCCGATATAATTTATGAATTTGATGCTGATGAACTTGGACTTGAGGTTGAAGAAATAAATGGAATTCAATGGTTTTTGCACGAGCACTTAGAGGAAGCAAAAAAGCAAGTATTTAGATTAATTGATTTTATTGAAAATGATTTTGGTTTTTCTAGTGAAGGTTTAGCAATTAATTTTTCTGGAAAAGCAGGTTATCACGTTCATTTGCGTTCAAAGAGTGTTCAAGAATTAAATAAGCGTGCAAGAATTGAACTTGTGGATTACTTAACTGCGCATAATATGGATTACACAAATTTGGGGTATAATTTTGAATCCGCTCCTTTTACCTGTCCCGTGAATAAAGGGAAATGGACAGAGAGACTAAATAAAGGCACTAAAGAATTTTTTAATAAAGATGCAAAAGAAATTTCAAAAATTACTGAAACTCCTGCAAAAAAAGTTTCTCTTTTATTAAGTGAAAAGCCAAAATTGTTTGAATCAATGGATAAGGGCACAATGTTACAAGTAGAAGGAAAAAAGAGTAAATTGTTTTGGGAAAAAACACTTGCGTACGTTACTTCAAAAGAAATGTCTCCAATTGATAGGCAAACAAGTATTGATTTGCACAAAATTATTCGTGTACCTTCTACTCTTCATGGGGATACTGGGTTTATCGCAAAAGTACTTTCTCTTGAAGAGTTAAAATCTTTTGATCCATATGAAGATGCAGTTGTTTTTGATGGTTCTTTTGCAAAAGGATTTGGAAAAGAAATAATTAAAGTCCATATTAACAAAACTCCTAAGTTTTCAATTTTGGGTAATAGTTATGGTCCTTTTGAGGATGTTGATGAAGAGTTGCCTCTTGCGGTGGCAGTTTATTTGATTGGTAAGGGCGCAGCAACACTAAAACAGTAATCTCAATAGTTCTTTTTCGCTGGCACTAACAGCCTTTTTAATTTCTTTGATTGTTTATTATTCTAGGGTTTTAGGGCATGAAAATTGATTACGACGAATTAAGACGAATTCATCGCCTTGAGAAAAATACTTCAAAATTAGTTGAAGTTGAAGACGATTTTATTGATTTACTTACTGTTTTTGTTGAAGAAGAGAAAAAAAAGTACCTTGCTTCCTTAAAGAATTTTTCTTCATCTGATGCTAGGGAATTTGCTAATCTAAAAAGAATTGTTGATGACATTTTCCAAATGAGAGAAAAAAAGATTTTAAATAAAGCTTTGATTGCTGCGCATACAAAAGAATCTGAAGATGAAAATATGGCGGTTCAAGAGAAAGAGACTTTTAAAAAATTATTAAAGATTTTAACTGAACATAGGGATTTGTTTGATAGTTTATTTGGAGAAAAAGAAAAGAGAGAAACTGAACTTGTTCCTGTAAAAATTCTAAAAGACGTTCCTACATTTGTTGGGACTGATATGAAAGAATATGGCCCTTTTGTGGAAGGGGAAAGAGTTGATCTTCCTTCAAAGATTGCTCGTCTTTTTGTTACAAGAAAAATTGCTGAAGAAAAATAATTAGGTGGTTTTTTTGGCAGAAAAACTTTTTTTGAATAATTCTTATTTGAGGTCATGCGAAGCAAAAGTGCTTTTTGTTAAAGGAACTAAAGTTGTGCTTGATAAAACTGTTTTTTATTCACAGAGCGGAGGGCAGCCTTCTGATTCAGGGGTACTTTTGCGTGGGGAAGAAAAATTTATGGTTCTCTCGGTAATAAATGAAAACGGGGAAGTACTTCATGAAGTGGATAAAGAGGGGCTTATTCCGGGAGATGTAGTTTCTTGTTCGATCGATTGGGAAAAGAGGTATTCTTTGATGCGTATGCATACAAGTGCTCATATTTTGGCAGCTGTAATTCACAAAGAACTTGGCGCTCTAATTACAGGCAATCAACTTGGGGAGAAAGAGAGTAGAATGGATTTTGATGCAAAAGAGTTTGACAAATCTTATCTATTAAGCCTTGGACAAAAAGCCAACTCAATTGTGGAAAAAGATTTGTCTATTTATATTTCATTTGAGGAACGCGAAAAAGCTCTTCTTCGTCCTCAACTTTTCAGGCTTAAAGATGTTTTGCCAAAAAATATTCCCGTGCTACGAATAATTTCAATAGGTGATTTTGATATTCAGGCTGATGGTGGAACACATGTTCATTCCACAAAAGAGGTTGGCAGAATTGAGATTTTTGATTTAAAGAATAAGGGTGCGGAAAACAGAAGGATTTATTGGAAGCTTGTTTAATTCTTTTTGCACTCCTAAGTTAGTTTAAAAGAATTTGGTTGGACTACTTTTTTATTGATTTATATGGATCTTCCTAACCGTGATGATTTTGCTGTAGTAAAAGTTACTCAAATACTTGACTATGGTGCTTTTGTTGAGCTTTTAGAATACAAAAATATTCGCGGATTTGTGCATATTAGTAATGTTGCTTCTTCTTGGGTAAAGAATATTAGAAATCACGTTAAAATGAACCAAGTTAGAGTTGCTAAGGTAATTAATGTTGATACAGTTAAAGGTCAAATTGATTTGTCTTTTGCTGGAGTAAATCCAATGAGAGAAAGACAAGTTTTAACTCAATACAAGCAAATTAATAGAGAAGAAAAGTTAATTGAAATTTTATGCAAAGAAACAAAAAAACCTTTTGATGATGTTTGGGCAGCTGTTGCTGATCCATTGACTTTGGAGCACGGTTCGCTTTATGAAGCGTTTGAAAAAATTGCTTTAGGTTATGATCCAAGTGATGTTTTAGCAAAAGAATGGGTTGAGGTTGTTAAAGATTTAGTTGCAAAAAACATTGTTGTTTCTAAGAAAGAAATTGCTGGAATTTTAAAACTTTCAACAACTACTTCAAGCGGTCTTGAATCCGTAAAAGAAGTTCTTGGTGAATGTGAGTCAGTAAAGAATTGTATTGTTTCTTACGCTGGTGGAGGAACTTATAATGTTTCTTGCTCAGGTTTAACTTTTAAGGATGCAGATAAAGCACTAACTCTTGCAATTAATAATTCTGAAAAGAAAGCAAAGAAGTTGTCTGTTGCATTTGAATTCAAACGAGAAGAGAAAAAATAGTTGAACCGCCCAGCCGGTTCGCGTCTGTGTTCGCTTTGCTCACATTTTGCAGAGCTTTTTATTCCTTTTGATTTAGATTACTCTTATGCCTACAAAGATTTTAGTTGTTAAAAAAGTTCAATTCAAGGATGCTGTACTTTTAGTTGGTCTACCAGGAATTGGATTAGTTGGAAAAATAACTGTGGATTATTTACTTAAACAATTTAAAACAGAAAAACTTGCAGAAGTTTTATCAGATTCATTTCCTCCAAGTGTTCACACTAAGGATTCAAAAGTTTCTTTAATTAAAGACGAAATATTTTATTTTAATCATAAAGGAAAAGACTTTATTTTCCTTGCAGGTCCAGTTCAACCAACTCTTGATTTCAAAGTTGGTTCTTCTCATGAACATTACGAATTTTCAGAAACTTTAGTAAGTTTCTTCAAAAGTATTGGGGTAGTTGAAATGGTTACTCTTGCAGGACTTAATGTTGGAGATAATAGATTAAACAAAAAGCCTGAAGTAATTGTTGCTGGAACTGATGATGAAACAGTTAATGTTTGGAAAAAGTTTGGTGCTAAAGAAGATAAAAAAGAAGGCTTAATTTCTGGTGCAGCTGGTTTAATGATTGGGGTAGGAAAACTTCACGCAATTAAAGGTGCTTGTTTAATGGGTGAAACTAATCCTCAATTAGTTTATGGGGATCATGGTAGTGCAAAGCAAGTAATTGAAATTCTTTCAAAGAGATTTAACTTTGCAGTAAAAATGAAAACTATTGAAAAAGATGCAAAGCAAATCGAAAAAGCATTCAAGGAATTAACAACACATTTAGAGCCACAACAAGATGAAGAAAAAATGGATGGGAACTTAAGTTACGTAAGATGAATTAAATAATTAATTTATTTGATTTATTTTATGTTTTTTATTTTTTCTAATAAAAGTTTTCTGATTTCAGTTGTTTCTTTTAATTTTTACTCTCCTTAAGTAATTTTTTTAATTTTGTTAAATCTTCTAATCCTTTTCTACCGTTTCGTAAATAATATGCTGGGTGATAAATAAAATACATTTTTTTTCCTTCGTATTCACAAGTTTCTCCAACTTTCATTGTTTCTTTTTCAAATGCTCTTGCAGCACTTTTTCCAAGTAGAACAATAACAGTTGGATTAATTGTATTAACCATTTTCATTGTAATTGGTAAAAAGTATTGGATTTCTTCAGGAGTCGGAGGTCTAATTTTTCCTTCTTCACTAAGTGGGATCATTGGAACAACATTCATTATTGCATATTCTTTTTTTGTAATTCCTAGTTCATTAACCCATTCTTCCAAAAGTTTTCCACTTCTTCCAACAAAAGGTTTCCCAAGTTCATTTTCAGTAAAACCTGGTGCTTCTCCAATAAAAAGAATTTTTGCAGAATCAAATCCTCTTCCAAAAACAATGTGTCCTTTTGTAGAAAGTACCGTTTTGTAAAGCGGGTGTTTTTTTGCGTGTGCAATTAATTCGTTTCTAACATTTTCGAGTTTTTTGCTGTCAAATAGTTCCATGGTTAAATTGGAGTTGAAATGTTTTTTAATAGAGTGTTTTTAGAATATTTTGTTTTTGGTTAAGCTGCTTTTTGTTCAAATATGTGATTTGCGTAGTTAATCGCATCTGCCATATTTTTTTGATATTGTCTTTGGAGTCTTTCAAGTAAAACTGATTTTCTTTCAATTGGCAAATTGCTTTGTTTAACTTCTTTAATTAGGGCATAAATTCGTGAACTGTTTCCCCTCCAGTGCGTAAAAGTTTCTCTTGCTAACGCAGTGGTTACTCTTGTTCTTAATGGAAGTTTTTCTTCTCTTAAAAGTAGTTTTCGCTTAAACCAATTTATATTGACCATTTTTTCACTTAGAATAATCCAAAGAATTTAAGAATAATCATTGCCCCTAAGCCGGCAGGGCCAAAAATTACTGAAATAACAAAACTTGGAATGAGTGGTAATTGTGCGTTAAATACAAATACACTTATTGCCCAAAGTATTCCTCCAAGAACACTGTTCATTATTATTTTTTTTAAGAACAATAAAAGAAAAATTGTAATTGCAATTAGTATTACTGCTGCTATTAGTATTGTGGGGTTAACAAAACTTATTACGTTTCCTGCTGCCTCTGCCACTGGTTGAGCTGCGCTATTAAAGTCTACTCCTTTTGCAAAGTCCGAAGCAATGTCAAGAAGTATTGTGTTCATACTTTACTTATAGTTTTTATTCCTTAAAAACCTGCCTCACTTTAAGAAATGCTTTTTATTTGGGTATTTTGCTTCATTAATTACTTTTTTAAAGACAAGAGTACGTGCTTATTTATCGAGCTTGGTGAATAGTTGTTATTGGGCTTGTGTAAACGTGGTTGTATGTCACAATTTTCAGATGAACAAAAAAAGATTGCTCTTTTACTTCTTTCAGAACCAAAGACTGAAGAAGAATTACACAAACAATTAAACATCCCTCACGATAAGTTAAACGTTGAGCTAAAAGAAATGCTAAAATTAGGACTTGTTCTAAAAGATGGGTATCCTACTAAGTTTCAATTAAGACAGGATATAATTAGTGAACTTGCTAAGCGAAAAAAGATTTCAGAGGATGATTCTTTTAAAATAAAAATTAGATCAATTATTGAATTAAAAGCTGTTGAAGAAACTTTATTAAAAAAACATTTAACTAAGATTAAGGAAGCAATAGAAAAAGAACCTGCTTTTACAGTTTATGGAATAACCCAAGCTGAGGTAATTGAAGAGGATGATATGTATTCTTCTTTCCTTGAAGTAACTATTACTGTTAAGGATTTTCCCGCACTTGTAAAATTCCTATTCTATTATGGTCCAACTTCAATAGAAGTAATGAAGCCTCAAAAGATTGAATTCTCTCAATATGAGTTCCAAGAAGGGCTTGTAAGTCTTTCAGAGATCTTCCAAAAGTATGCTGAATACTTTACAAAGCATTTAACTAAGGAAGAAGTGGATAAATTCTATAAAGACATTTACGATTAAACGTAAGGGCCCTCTTCAAATTAGTTCTAATTTTTATTATTTTTTAATCTAGTACAATCTTAACAACTCTAATTTCTCTTGCCGACAACTAACGAATAGTTTTCTTAAAGCTTAATTTTGGCCATAGGGCTAGATATATTTGATAATTAAGCCATTTTGTTTTGAATTATCTTTGAGGCCTTTTTAAAAAAATAACACCGTGACGAAACACAACTATCATGTATTGTCGAAGCGCTCTTCCCGAATTGGCGTAATTTTCCCCTTAAAGGCCCCTCTTGACGTAGCCCCATTCGTTTCCTAATGAGTAATGTTTTTAAAGGCAAAGAAACACCTTACTGTCATGCCTTGAAGCTTTTAACTAGCCTTCAGAATGATTATTTTGAAGTTTGGTTTTTAGTCGAGAGGATTGTTTTTCATTATAGAGGTGAAATCGATGAAAGGATTGAATATAAAAAGAATCGCTGCCTTAGGATTAGGAGCAGCATTAGTAGGTTCAGCATTGGCTCCAGCTGTTATGGCTGCTGCTTATAGTAATTATACTACTGCACCACTAACAAAAGCAAACATCGTTGACTCAACAGGAACTCCTGTAGTTGACATTATAGTAGGATCAATGGGACAAGCACCAGATGTAGTTTGGGCAGGTAACATTGCAGCAAAAGTAGCACAATTAGCTACAACAGACGTTGCTGGAAGCGGAGCAAAAACAGTTGACATAACTGTTGGCGGAACTTCAACAACTTCAGGTGCTGGAGAAACAGTTGATACAGCTTTAGTTGCTGGTCAAGAATTTAATATAGGCGTTACAAATACAAAAATGCCAACATTAGTAAATAATACTTCATTCAAATACAAATGGGGTTCAACAACACAACAAACAGGTTCTGTACAAGAATCTCTTATGGGTGGAATGAACGCATTTGCACAAATGGAAACAGGATCATCAAGATATGCGCCTGGTCAATTAGTAGCTTCAATAGCTGAAGGCGACTTGAACTACACAGTAACTTTAGGAACAGGATTAGCATTAGCTACTGTTGCTGGACAAACTGGACTTGACACTAACTCTCAAGTTGACTTGACAATCCCAATTTTAGGAAAGTCATACACTTTAGACGAAGTTTCATCAGACAAAACTAAGTTAGTATTCTACGCAAACACAACACCAACTGATTTAGCTGTTGGAGAAACTGTTACTGTTGCAGGAAAAGGAACTTACTTAGGAAAAGAATTAACTATTAAATTAGTTGACTTAGTACAAATCGGATCAGGAAACTCATATTATAGAGCTAAGTGGGTTTTAATGGACGGAACAACACAAATCAAGTTTGTTGAAAAAGACACTCAAAGTGGAGCATATAACTTGAAAGAAGAGTTTGGAGACTTATTCTCTGACACTATATTCGTTACAGCTGCAGGATTAAACTTGTCTGCTAACAAATATACTGCAACAATCAGAATGGGTACAGACAGACTTGAAATCAAGAACGGTTACGGATTCCCATACACTGGAGATTCAACTGTTGATACTAAAGCTGCATGGAAAGCTTCATTCAATACAACAACTTTGACTTCAATCACAATTTCAAATCAATGGAAATACAATAAAACTATTGGTTCTGAATCAGACACTTCAAAACACGTTTTGAAAGTTGGAGAATCAGTAATGTTGCCAAATGATTTCGCAAAATTCGAATTCACTGGATTACAAACAAAAGCAACTACTGAAGTAACTTTAGGAAACGGAGAATTGAACTATGTTGATTTGAAAGGAACAAACATGTCAGTTCCATTCTTCAAGCAATTCGATGTTGAAGCAGGAAAGACAAAAGTTGTTAACGTTGCCGGAAAAGATTATACATTCTGGTTAGAAGATGCTAACTTCTCATATATTGAAGGAGACAAATCAGCTGCAGAAACTCAAACAACAATGGGCGGAACTGTAGTTGCATTAAGTCCTCAAACAGGTATGGCAGTAGTAAGTTTAGATCTTGGAGCAAGAGAATATTCAGGATCAACAATTGACTACACAGACTATGTATTGGATGTTAACTTAACAACAGGAACAGGATTCTTGTTACTAAGTACTCAACAATTCAAAGTAAATAGTAAGAACCACACTGATAGTACAATTGATTTCATGGGAACTCAATTGGACAACAACGCATTGAATGGTGCTGAAGATGTAAATTATTTCAGACCAAACATGAGCGAATATTTAGTAGATGTTCAAGCTACAACTAGAACAGACAAGAACTATTACGCTGCAAGATTCGTATTCAACGACACTACAGATGTAAACATGTACGTAAGAGCAGATGAATCAGGAAATGTATGGAATTACAATGCATTAGCTGATTTAGACACAACTTACGCAAAGTTCGGTCCAAGTTTAGATGCTACAAACGCAGCATGGTCAACAACAGCAATTAGAGACGGAGCAGATTACTTGAAAGGTTCTGCAACTGTTTACGGAACTGAAGTTGTTTCTGACAATTCAGTATTCACTCTAACTGTTCCTGAAGAAGCTAAATTAGTAGAAGCATACCTAGGATCAACAGGAACTTCAACTACAACTACTGGTGGGGTAACTTACACAGGCGTTGCAGCAGGAGAAACTAAAGGTAACGTAACAGTAACAAACATTACTGGAGCTACTGCTGGTAAAGCAATAGTTAAAGTAGGAAATATCGTTAAGTTAGATACAGACGCTGCTTACGGTAAATCTATCATCGTTGGTGGATTTGTTGTAAACAAAGCTGCACAAAACTTACAAGTAGACGGCAAGACTTTACAAGAAAGACTTGTTGCTGCTGGAGATTATGTGTCTGCTGTTTTAACTGACGGTAAGATCGTTGTTGCTGGATGGACTGCTAGCGATACAGCTGATGCTGCTAAAGCATTAATAGCTGAATTAGACAAGTTCTAAATATAACAATTTGATAGGAAAGGGTTGGGAAGAAATTCCCAATCTTTTCTTTCTATTTTTTTAAAAGATTTTTTTATTGCATGAGTTAAGAGTAAACTTTATTTTTAAATTAATTATTTATTTCAATAAAATTAAGTTATTGGTTTATTGTTTTTAGCAGTGCCTTTTACGTTTGTTTTTATTCTTTTTGTTTAAGTGAGTTTGTATGGTTAAGAAAGAAATTGCTATTCCTGAAGTGGTAAAAGCCCAGCCATTAGTTGCGCCCAAAATTGCCCCAGGCAAAGCGAAAAAGAAGCACTTTACTAACAAGAACAAGGCGTTTTTAGCTCTAGCACTACTCGTTATCGTGCTTGTAATGGCATATTTTTTGTTTTTTTCACAACCAACTTATCGTTATTCCTTTGATAAAAGTGGGGTAAAGTTTCTCTCAAATGAGTATACTCCTAGCGAGTTTTTCAAGGGGATTCAAGATCAAAACAGATTCATAGTTTCAATTGATTTAGTGGATGGAAACTCTAGTGCTTGGGTAGTTAATTCTCTTAACTTGTGGCTTATTGCATTAAATGCAAATCATAAAGAAACGGTTTCGTTAGTGAAAACAGTTGACGCTCAAGGAAATATTTTATCCTGTCTTACAAATGATGCAAATGTGTTATCGAGTAGATCACTTACTTCAGAAGAGTGTTATTTATTCATTGCAGATAGTAATTCAGTTTTAGTTGAAATAAACTTAGCAAAAGAAGACAAAGTAATTTTATCAAAAAACAAATTGCAATTGTTTGCTAGTGGAACAAAAACAATTAGTTCAGTTAATTATATTGTAATAAAACAAATGTACGCTGACTTTGACACAATTCTTGCTAAAGTGAATGAAAGAATTAATTCAATGAAGTAATTTTTTTGGTTAAATACGCTTTTATTCTTGTTTTTCCTAATTTTTAGTAGTGTTTTTATGAGTTCAACTTTGAAGTTAAGTGCTAAAGATAGGGGAATTTTGCTTCTATTAGTGGGGGCATTTACTTTAGTAATACTTTGTTCTTCTTTGTTTATTCCTGATTTGTATTTAGTAGTAATCTTTAATTCCCTTTTTGTTTTTAGTTCTTTTTTTTACATAATGCTTTTCCTAAACAAACACGATTTGGGTAAAGCTAGGGCTCCAAAATCTTTCCCATCAATCACCGTAATTATCCCTTGTTTTAATTCAAAGAACACAATTATTCAATGTATTGATTCAATAAAAAAAATAAAGTATGGGAATAAAGTGAATATTTTGGTTGTGGATGATTGTAGTACGGATGGTTCAAGAGAGATTTTGGATAAAGTAAAAGGAATTGAGTTAATTAAATTAAAAGAAAATATGGGGCGTTCCTTTGCAGTTAACACTGCTTTAAAGAAAGTAAAAACTGAGTTTGTGATTTGTATTGATTCGGATTCTTACCCCGAAGAAAATATTTTATTAAAAACAATGGGGTATTTTGAAGATAAAAATATTGCTTCAGTTTCTTGTTTAGTTCTTCCTGATAAACAAGATAGTTTGTTAAGAAGAATTCAAACATTAGAATATGCAATTTCTTTTGGGCTAGCAAATACTCTGCTTGCATCAATTCAATCAAGTTATGTTGTCCCAGGACCTTTTACTATTTTTAGAAAAAAAGTATTTGATGTTATTGGGCATTATGAAGCAGGAAATTTAGCAGAGGATATGGAATTTGGATTAAGGATGAAATCTAATTCTATGAAATTAATGAATTGTCATGAGGCGGTTGTTTACACTGATGTTCCAAACACTTGGAATGGTTTATTTGTTCAAAGAAATAGATGGTATAGGGGAGGAGTGTTTAATTTTGTTAGATATAAACATTTAATTTTTAATAAAAAGAATCCAGATTTTGGATTTTTTGTAATGCCCTTTTTATTTGCTTCACAAATTTTGATAGTTGCAGTAATTATTAGGATGTTATTATTTTTGTTTCATGATGTGTTCCTTTCAGTTTCAGTATTTTTGCAATACCTCTCTCTTGGCGGAGGATTTTACTTAAATTTTCCGGACATAGTTCTTCCAACTTCAGTAATTTTCTTTTTAACTTCATACACTCTTGTTTTGATTTATTTTTTAGTTTGTTTTAGAGAAGTTGATTATAAGTTAAAAAAAGAGGATATTTTGCCACTTATTACCCTTATTTTTATATACCCTTATTTCATTACTTTTACTTACTCGCAAGGGTATTTTAAAGAAGTTTTAGGTGTTGGTGAAAAATGGCGAAGAGTGTCTACGTAACTGCGTTAATCGCAACTATTGCAATAATTCTTGTTATTTTATTATCTGTTAGAATAACTGAAGATGGTAGACTTAATCAGATTAATGAGGAAGTAAAACAAATTTCTCTTGAATCCGAACTTCAATCAGCCTATGAGGACTTTGATACTAATAATAAAGCGGTTTATTGTACTGTGCTTGAACAAAATATAAAAAGTACCTCAAATAGACTTTCAGATCTTGAAAAAACACTACAGACTTTTAAAAGTAATTCTTTCAATACGGATGATTTCTATTTTGCAAAGAGAAGTTATCTAATAACAAGCATGGTGTTGTATAGAAATTTACAGAAAGCTAAAGAAGCTTGTGATTTTAATATAACAACCGTTCTTTTCTTTTACTCTGAAGATAGATCTTGTGAAGTTGAATGTGGTTTAATTGGAACTGAGTTAAATCAGCTTTCAAAAACTTGTAAATCTTTTAGAGATTTCCACTTTCCCTATAATTGGGAATCTTATGATTTTACAAAAATATTGGAAGTAAAATATGATGTAAATCAAGCTGGTACTTTAGTTATTGATGGAAAAACATTTTACTCTGCGATGACTATTTCTGAGTTATCTAAAGAATTGGGTTGTAGTTAATAGTTGGTTGATATGAAGGGCAAAGAAGTAAAAAATCAAAAAATTGCTAAAGCTAGTACTTTGTCTAAAATTATTTCAAACATAGTTGAAATGAAGTGGATTGTTCTTTTTTTCATAATATTTCTTTTTGCTCAATTAGTTCAAATAGCTCTTCAACAATGGGATGCGCAAGCATACATTTTTGGGGGAAAATGGTTTTGTGGTAATCAAATATATTTTGAATTTATTCGACCGCCTTTGCCCTCATTTTTAAATTGCGTTTTTGGTGCAACTGATTATTCAATCCTTTTTACAACCACTCTTGCTTGTTTTGCATATTTGGCAGCAATTATTTTAATTTACAAAAAATACTCAGTAAGTTTAAATCAATTGATCTTTGCATTATTTGCTTTCCT
>CAZOCW010000005.1:0-2263 GCA_964578405.1 uncultured archaeon
TCTGTATTTTAAAATTAGAATAACGGAAGAACAATGAACGCAAAAAAAGAAATTAAAAGTATAAAAGTAAGAAATGCACGCGTTGAAGCGGATAAAGCATGGGAAACAAGTTGGACGCGAAGGATAATGGTTGCGGTATTAACTTACGTTGTAGTATTGTTATTCTTTTTAGTTGCAAATTTACCAAATCCATTTGTGAATTCACTTGTTCCAACTTTGGGATTTTTGATTTCAACTTTAACAATAGATTTGGCAAAGAAAGAATGGATAAAAAAGATGAGGACGAATTAAGTTGAATTAACTAAAATTAATTCATTGATTTGAATAGTTCTTTTTCAAGTGCTGTTTTAATTTTATTCGCATCAAAACCTAATTTTACAAGTCTAGTTTGTCCTTTGATTCCTTTTCCTGAATTAGTTACTAAAATTAATCCATACATTTCAAGTTCGTTAATGTATTGTCTGTACCAACGGCTTGTAATTGTTCTTTCTCCAAATTTCTTTGCAAGTTCAAGATATGTTTCAAATATTTCTCCAGAGTAAAGTACTCCTTCTTCAACTTCTCCACTAACTTTTCTAATTCCTCGTCTTTGTGCAGTTAATTGAGCGATAGAGTAAAGAACTAATTGTTGTTGTTGAGGAAGAGTAGAAATCATTGATAAAATTATTTCTTCTTCAACACTTGCTTTGGCTTTCTCAATGTGAACATCAGTAACAACTCCTTGTTGTTCCATGTCCGCAATTTCTCCAGCTCTTTGCATTAACATAACTGCGGTTCTTGCATCTCCTGATTCTTGTGCAGCAATTGCGCTTGCAAGAGAAATAGAGGGTTCACTAACTGCATTTGGTTTAAATGCAATAGCACATCTTTCAGTTAAAATTTCTTTAAGTTCAGTTGCATTATATGGGTTAAAAACAAGTTCGCGTTCACACAAAGAACTCTTAGTTCTTGGATCAAGTTTTTCTTTAAACATTAAGTTGTTAGAAATGCCAATCATTGTTAATGATCCTCCGTGAAGTTCATCATTTCCTCGGCTGATTGAATAAACTAAATCATCTACGTCTTTTACTTTATCAATTTCATCAAGAACCAAAATTAAGTGTGACTTTTTTTGAGTAGCGTACTCTAAAAGTTTTTCATAAACAAAAGAAGCACTATAACCCAAAAAATCTTTTTCTGGATAAAATGATCTAAGTGCTTTAAGTAAAACTTTGTATTTTGATTCATGGCTTCTGCAATTAACATAACAGGATTGTGCCATAATATTATTTTTTGTAACAAAAGAATCAAGTTGCTCAAGAACATGTTTTACAGTAGAAGTTTTTCCTGTTCCTGTTTTTCCATAAATGAATAAATTATTTGGTTTGGAACTTTTTATTACTGCAGAAAGTCCAGTTGTAATGTCCTCAATTTGTTTTTCTCTAAAAGGAAGACTTGCGGGAATATAATGTGCTGAAATAATATCTTTATTGAGAAAGACAGTGCCTTTACTCATTTGTTTATCGAAAATATTTTCCACTAATACTCACCAAACTTCCCAACTCTTACTAATACTTTTTTAGCCCCAAAACAAATAAATACTGGCAGGCTTACTTCCGAATTAAAACTTCCACTACTATTGGGGCTCATGTTGCATTAATACTTATGGGGTTTGGAAAGCAAACCAAGTACTTTTTTTGATTTATTTATTGAAAAAATATTTTTTAAAAAATTTAAGTGAAAAAAATTATGGCGAATTTTGTATTTTGCCTCGGGGATGACCTTTTTATATGTTTTGGATAAGAAAAAGTAATTAATACGCGCTTTATCGCGGGGTGGTTAGTTTGGGATTTTTTGACAAAGTAATAAAAAAAGATTCTTCAGTTGATCTTGAAGATTTTTTGAACAATTTAGATCAAGTACAAGAAGAAACATACGAAAATGCTGATGCATTAGTTAAGCCTCTATTATTGAGCACTGAAGTTGACGCTGAAGCAATCGTGCGAGAAGTTAAACAAGGAAACTTGGTTTTAGCTGACATAGCTGATTTAAATAAGCGAAACAAAGCAAAACTAAAAGAATTGCTTGGCAGAATTAAATCTGAAGTTAGAGCAATCGACGGAGATATGGCTGGAATATCTGCAGACAGAGTTCTTGTTACTCCATCAAAAGTAAAAATTATTAAAAAGAAGGCTTAAAGGGGACGTGAGTTAATTTGTATCTAGGCAATCCATTGTTGCCTATAAATATACTGGAAAGAGTGATGCTACCAATATCTCTCAGC
>CAZOCW010000005.1:2273-9559 GCA_964578405.1 uncultured archaeon
AATCTTTAAAGAAGAAACTTACGCAAAAAAATTGGCACGAAGTAGAGCTAGCTAAAATAAAGCTCGACCTTGTGCCCTATTTTTTATTTAATTATCACTATTTCATTGACAAAGGCGGGGATGGCAAAAGCACAATTGAGAGCACTGTTCATGGGACACTTGCAATTGATGGGCATGATATTTCTGTTCGAGAGGACATGACGGATTTAATTAAATATAATTGGAAAAAATCTGTTCCTGAAGTTCCTCGCGGAGAGTTTGATGAGAAATGGTGTAACATTGAAAAAAAAGAACAAGATGAAGTTTTACAATTAACAACTGCTGAACATTTTGAAATACCAAAGCAAAATTTAGTAATTTCTGCTGCAAGAAAATTTTTTGTTCCACTTTACAAAACAAGTGTTAAACTTGAAGACAAAGAATATCCTTTCATAATTAATGCTATTGATGGGACTATAAGTGGGATAAAAGAAGTGCCAGTGAGAGAAAAAGGGTACCTTGAGATAACAAAAGAAACAGTTCGTGAACTTAAGAGCCCAAAAGCATGGGTTAAGTATTCAAAAGAAGCAATAACTGAAGGGAGTGCGACATTATTTTCTGGAAATATTTTAAAAAAACCAAAGGAAAAAAGTTCTTCAGATGCTAAAAAAAGTTCTTCTAAAAAACCAATAGATCTTTCTTGGCTTGATAGTAAGCCAGTTTGGTTACTAATAATAGTGCTTGCAATTTTGCTCATTATTATGGGGCTTATTAGATTAAAATTGTAAATTAAAAGTCTACTTTAATTGTTGATTAGTTTTTTGTTTTTTATCTATTTCTAACTAGCCTGAAAGAAGTTCTCTTGCTGCGCAAATGTTTGCATCGTGTATTGCGTTTCTTTTCATTGTGTTTAAATCCGATAACATTTTTTGTTGGTTCCAAAACACAGTCCAAGATGAAGTGTTATTTGAAACAGTTTTGTAAACACAAACTTCTTCGTTTTTAATCCCATTGAATATTGTTTCAAGACTATTCATGTCATGGGTTGTTACTTCAGAACTAATACTAAAATTACACTTTGTTTGTGAATTTCCATTACAATTACTATCTTTTGTAAATACTTTGAATGGAGTACTCATTGTGTAGTGCACATTATTTAATGGATAATAAAGAACAGTTTCCAAATACATTACTGAGTTTGGTTTAGCTAAAGTAAATTCTGGCAAGTAATATGTATTATTTTCAGTTTTCTTTGTATCTGGCATACGGTATGGTAAGAAAGTATCTACTGCATTTTGTGCAATTGTTTCACATCCCTCTCCTTTTGTACTAGCAAAGCCAGTCCAGTAAGTGAATGGATCAGAAGCAATATTTGTTGTAAAAATATTAGTGTCTATATTTCCATTATTGTCCGCTAGTCTAATGAAAAGTGGGAGAGCAAATGTTTTGAATAATTTAGCTGAAGTAAAAGTACTTGTTGCGCTTTGGTTAAATTCAAGTAAAATTCCTCTCTTTGAAACATTTGTAATTTGTTCATTAGTTGCTCCAGTTGAATCAACTGATTCATTTGTGATTTCTAAATTTCCATTTTCGTAAAAGAACCAATTGTAAGTTGGGTCAGCTACATGAGTTGCTTTAACCTTAATATCTAAACTAGAATTTAAGTTTCCGTCAACATCAAATAAATAATTATTTGTCAAATATTCGCTTAGTCCATTCATATCAATTTCAAATCTATAAGTTCCTGCTTTTGCTGAAGAAACATTAAATTTAACTCCATTATTTCTATATAGTTTTCTTAGTCGTTCATATTGATTTGTTGGGGTTGTATTATCAGGGGCGTATGATGAAAATCCAAGATTTGAAAATATATTTCCTGCCGCGTTGCCATTAATTTGATTTATCGCTGCATCTATTGAACTTTGAGAGAATTCTTGTGTTCTTATTGAGGCTTCAAAAGTAGCATATCTTGAGGCTTCAAGTGCAAGAGTTTGTTTTTCTGAAGCAGTAGTTTTACTTGCAATTTGTTCTCTTAATGAAGCAATTTTTCCAATTCTTTCTGCAACCATTACAAGGAATTCTTTTTGAGAGCAAAATACCCAATCATTATTGTCTGAAGTAGTTGAAGTTGTTGTAGTGCCTGTGGGAGTGCTTGTGCTTCCTTGGTTAATGTATCCATCATATCTTGTGTTTCCACTTACAACTTTTCTATCTACGCAAGGGTTTCCAGTGTATGGTCCAAGTGTTCCGCTAGATCCGCCATTTAATGTAACTGAAGTTCCGCTTACTAGTGTAGTTGAATAGAATGCTGAAACTCCATCAGTTAAAGTTCCTAAAACACAATCTTGAGTAGTTGCATTAGTATCGCAAGGGCAAAATGGATAATTGTTTGTATTTTGATTCATTCCTTGATTGAACAAAAGATAATTGTAATTTGTGGTGCTTGCAGCAGTACTTCCAATAAGGTTTTCTTTACTACATTCACTAATATCAATTTTTGGATCAGTTGATCCTCCAAATGATAAATTTACTCTTGGGGCATACTTTTCTCCTGTTTGCCCAATCATTCCATCTTCTCCAACACAATTTGTTTGATCAGAATCAGATTTTAATTTTACTTGGAAATCTTGTTCGTCTAATAAACCGAAGTTTAGTGTAGTTGGAACTGATTTTGTTGAATATTTTTGTTGGCAAGCTGGTTTTTCTTTAAATTCTTGTATTGTGTAATTCAAATCTAATTCTGCAGTAATTGATAATGGTAAATTTGATTTGTTAAAAGAAATTTTTCCAGGAATAATTAAAATTCCATTTGTTGGTGCAATTGGCCAATTATGGTCTTGGGAGTATGTTTGATCAATTGTGCAAGTTACTCCCGCAGGACATTTAATTTCATAAGAATCAATCAAGTCAGTTAAAGGAGAAGTGTTTACTAGTGTAAAGAAAATTTCTTTTTCATACATTCCACTTTTTGAATTAAAATTTTCACTCATTATTGATGGAGCCATTACTAGTAATGAAGGATTTCCAACAAAATAATTTCCTGAACTAATAGTTTGAGGATTACTTCCATAACTTCCCCCGATTGGTTTTCTCATTCCAACTAAGGAATATGTTTGTCCCCCTAATTGATTTGTTCCTATTGCAAAAACCATTGGATTATTGTTACCATATCCTATATTAGAACTACTTTTGTGCATGCTTGAGCCTGATCCTTCACAATATGGGTCTCCTGTGGAAAATGCTGGGCCATTTGCAGCATTAGTTAATTGAGTTCCAGCAGTGTTAAAGATCGCATAAATAGTATTATTTCTTCCAACTCCATCATCGCAAAGGAAATTAAACTGCCCATATCCGCTAACATTAATTGTAGCGCCAGGTGTAGCAAAAGTTGTGTAATTTGTCCCATTTACATTAAAGTTCCCTGAAACTGCGCAATTGTTGAATTGCAAAGTAGCACTTGGGTTTACGCTTGTTATTGTAAAACAGTGCACAAATGGATCTTCAGCATAAGAAAAACTTATGAATAAAATTAATGAAAGAAGGATAGTAATTAATAATTTTTTATTCATTTTTTCAACTCCTTTACTACTGAGTTCCCTACAAATATTGCAATTATTATCAATATTATTGCCAAAGTAAATATTAATGGGGGTAATGAGTCATTATTTTGAGAACTAATAGATGTAGTGCAAGTTGTAGTGCAACAAGTTCCATTTTCTAGAGGGTATGCTGCGCCAAGACAAGTTTGTGTACTGTCACAAATTGTGCCCTCGCAATGAGCAAATTGTTCAGGTTTATTTGAATCAATTGGGGATTGTGTTGCATTAATTTTTTCCTCAGTTGATTTTAAGTTTACAGTGAAAACTTGTTGTTTCTTTGCATCAAAATCATCTACTATTAAAGTAAGATCATTTTTTTGAACAGGAATATCTTTTGAATAGTTTCCTTTTTGGATAACATTTTCCAGTAAGAGGGTTTTATCCAAATCAATTATTCGGTATCTTGCGTTAATAGAATCTTTTTTTAAGTTAAGTGTGAGAATGCCTGTATTTTCATTGTAGTTCCAACTAACATCCACTGCTTTTGGGTTTAAAGCATCATAACTATTTTGAATGTCTTCTAAAGGAACTGAGAAGCACTCTTCTTCAAAAGTTGTATTTTCTTTTACAATTCTAATACAAGCTTTGTCAAATGCAGGGGTATTTGCTTGGAAATTAACTTGGTTTATGTCCCCTGTGTTGATGATACTAACAGGAATTGAGTTTTGAGATACTATTTGGTTTTTATTGAAGAGTTGAGTGTTAATGTTAAAGTTTTCAAAAGTTGGATTAGAAAAGTGATCTGGACTGCCTGAAATAATTGTAGTTATTGAGTAGTTTCTATCTTTTAATCCATCAATAAATACTTTTCTTATTTTTGCAGTTCCTCCAGAAACAATTACTCTGCTTTTGTATAGAGAAACTATTTGAGTTGCGTTTAAAAGTTTTATATTTATTTCATAAGCTGAAGGAATATTTGGCGCTACTAAATCTACAACAACTTCTTTTGATTCATTTGCTTCAAGAGTTGGAACATCAAACAATACTTCTTTTGGATTTTCGCAAAATACTATTGCCCAATCACAAATTGATAATGCAAGTTTAAGTCCTTGGACTTTAGTTTGTGAATTATTTTTAATAAATACAATTCCATTAATTTTTTGTCCTGCGCTAATTGGGAAACTATTTGGTCCTGCAATTTTTTGTCCATCTGCTCCAAAAACAGTATTTTTTCTATCAATGATTACATTTGTATTAGGGGATTGCCCGGAAACAGTGAAAGTAGTTGAATTGGGACTAAGGAAAATGCTGCTTGATCCAATAAATTTTGATTTTAATATCCATGAATAAACATCTAATCTGTATTCTCCGGGAAGTTGTTTTGTGAGTGAGAAATTAATTGTTTTCATTGATCTTGGGAGTGCCCAAATATTTGAAATAAACTCTTCGGATAGTACATTATCGGCAGAATACTCTGAAGGATAGGAATATTTTCCTTGTGCGATTTGGAATACTAATTTGTCCCCTACCATTGGATAATTTTCATTATTATTAATAATAATTTTCCCAGTGATGTTTTCGTCAGCTGAATAAACGTTTTTATCTAGATATATATTTACATATCCGTTCCAAGTTAGGTCTTGTGGGGTTAATGCGGAAGTAAATGTAATTGCTAGTAAAAGCGCCAGTGTTAAAATTATTATTTTTGAATTCATATTAATCATTAATTTGCTCCACTAATTTCTTTTCCACTAGTTTGAGTACTTACATAATCAACAATGTTAATATTTCCATAATTTATTCCTTTGCCATCATCTTCTACTAAAGAAAGATCAATTATTTTGTCATTAAATTGTGGGATATCCACTCCAACATACTTAGCTTTCAAATAGTTCGCTTCAATCCAAACATTTACATCAGCTCTACTTGATGTAATGTATGCTGTTGGATTTGGAATTGCCGTAAATGCCGCCCCATTAAACTCATTAGTGTCTTTTATTTGTTTAAGTAAGTATGTTACTCCTTCCATTGGGTAAATTACAAATGAACCTAAATCAATTTGAGTTTCAGTTGTAACTCCGCTTGATACAACACTTGGAACATTTTCAATATAAGTAATTTCTGGCCAAATAGTAATTTCTAAATTTGTGTAATTCATATCTCCAAGTACATTAAAATCAATGAATCTTATTTGTTTAGTTGTTGGTGGAATCATATAAAATAATCCGAATGCTGCAAGTCTTCCTGCTGCGTATGCGGGGTCTGTTTCTTCACTAATTTCACATATTTCTCCTGGTAAAGGTGAATTATTTTTATGTTTCCATCAATTGCTGCTCCAAATGGAGTCGTGTCCCCTTCTTTTAATTTATTTTTATCAAACCATCTAAATTGTAATTTGTTAATTGTTCCTGGCACATCATTTAAGTCAACCTGTATTCCATAATACAAGTTCAAATTATTTGGTTTAGAAATTGATTTTGTAGGGTCAATTATTACTACTCGAGAGGACCAAGAGGAATTTACTGATCTTGGGGTGTAAATTGTTTCAAAGGAATTCCCTGAGATAACAAGTTTTGGATTAAATGTAACTGCTGAAGTTAATCTTGTTACTGGGTAGTTCACATCATATCCAAATGCATTTAGGGTTGTTCTTGGGATATAATAATCTCCAAAAAGAGAGTATTGGCAATCATTTGTGATATTGAAATCTATTTTTCCAGTAGTTGTTGTAAAATCAAATACATCTTTTGAAATTGCAAAACATTGTTTATTGTTAGTTAAATGAACATCAATTGATTGTGCAACAACGTACTTCTTGGATGCTTGTGCATTTGCGTACTTTGCTTTAATATATACTGGGAAGTCTCCAAGGATGTCCGTGTAATTTGGTTTACTTGTGGATGGAACAAATGAATTGTTTACTCCTGTTAAAATGTAAGGGGAACTTGCTCCTGATGAAATTGTTTTTTCAGTAGTACATAAACTATTATCCAGTCCTTTACAAATAATTCCTGAATCAAGGAAAATCTTTACTGGGCTACTACAATTATTTCTCACAATTATTTTTGCTGTTTTATTCCAATCCAAATAAACCTCTTTTGTTTCGCTTGTTGCATTTTCTAAAGTTACATCCACACAAGAAAGAGAAGGATCTAATGTTCCTGCATAGTTTGAGTAAATAGTTCTAATTAAAGGTGAATAACTATAATCTGAGCTACTTGCAAGTGCAGTTAGTACCAAGCAATCAATTCTTGCACGGTATACTCCTGGTATTCGAACTGAGAAATAATCTCCATTAACATCTACATTGTTTAATAAAGGGACTTGGATTTTTTCTGGAGCATCGCAGTCTTTGTACACCGCTACATCCACTCTGTTTAGTGTAATTACTGTTGAGGTATTTCCTTTTTCAAATACTCTTCCATCAAACAATTGGTTTTCTACTCCTGCTAAGAATTCTGCATCAACAAGAAGTTCTCTTCCACCTGTTGTAGTATCTAAAAACAATTTGTATTTTGTTGAACCGAAAGTTGCAACAACAACAATCCAATTTTGGGAATTATAACTTTTTGGAGAAACAATAAATACAAAATTTTGGGAACTAAATGCCCCTATAGAACCCCCGCTAAATGTTTGTTTGTTAACTTCATTTCCATCAGTTAAATTAATTTTCAAAGAACCATTTCCATTAGTAGTTAATAACGAATCTATGTTAGCCATGTTGCTTGTTCCGTCGAAAGTGTATACTTCAATAGTTCCGTTTGTTAA
>CAZOCW010000005.1:9569-19309 GCA_964578405.1 uncultured archaeon
GGTTTTATTGTATATAGTAACTATTGCGGAGTTTTGCAATAGCCCAAAAAGGCTTATTTTGTTAGAGTTAGTGAAAGAATTTGCATCAAGAGGATATACTTTCAATGGAACTAATGTGTTATTCAAAATTGTTTTAAAATATATTCCTGCTTTTAATGGTTGATTTAAATCAAATTCAATTGATTGTAGTGCTGTTTCAAATCCACCATTTGTATCTATTGATTTTGCTCTATAACTTAATTTTATTTTTTCAGTATTTTGAGCAATACTTGAAATAGTGAATTTTATTGTAAATGAATAAGTTCCTTTTGGCAAATAGTTTCCTTTCCATTCAAGTCCTGATTGTTTATTTGCTCCGGTAGGGTTTGTGCAATTTGGGAAATAATAATTTTTATCGTGAGGAGAGGTTAAATCTAAAGTATTAGTGTCGCAAGTAAATAAATCAGCGTTTTCTCTATATGCTCTTGAGAATAATATTCCTGTCAAATTTGCAGGGCCATTCATTCTTGATAGGGATAACAAATCTAAATAATTTATGTCTTTTCCTGCTAATACATCAAACTTTGCGTAATATGTTGAACCTTGAGATAATATTGTTGCTGAAGAAGTCCCTTTCCAAATGTTATCAGTTTCTGAGTAAATATCGTCAAAGAAAATGTTTACTTTTTCAGTAGCCATTGAATCAGGGTATAATTTTATTTTGTAAATGTTTGCTCCTATTGCAAGTGGGCTTGCTATTCCATCCACTTCAAGAGAATTTTCAACATACCCTGGGATTTTTATTTTAACTTTAATTCTTTGAGTTCTTTCATATCCTGCACTCTTGAATATTCCAGTACTAGGAGTAATTTTTTCCATGTAAGTTAAATTGTTAAAATCAGAATCGCTTGAAGTGAAAACACTAACATTTGCTGTTGAAGGGATTGAAGTAATTGTTTCCCCTGTTAAAGCATCAGTAAAAGTTAATTGTAAAAATCTTGAATTAATGTCTAATGATACATTGAAAATTAATTGAGTATTTGCATCAAGAGTTTGGGCTAGTGTTCTTCTTGAAATATTGTTTTCAAAGCTAGCTGTTGCTGAATAGTTTTGATCAGCTCCTGCTTTAAGTTCTGTATAATATGCTGCTCCTGTTGCATCAGTAAAGTTTCCATCTCTAGTTAATTGAATTCCAGTAATTGTTTTTCCATCCGCAACTAAATCATAGTATAAGAAAGCTTTTGCGCGTGCGAGTGGTCTAACTGGCTCAGTGGATCTGACAATTATTTTTGCTGAACCACTATTATCTTCAGTAGCTTTAGTAAGAGTAATTGTTTGTGGAGGGGTATTTCCTGGAAGTAACATATTTGGTTTGAAAACTTGGTAAAGGTAACCTGCTTTATGAACAACTGCAACTACATATCCTGCGCTTTTTACTGAGAATCCTGCTCTTTTGAATAATCCGTTTATGTCAGTATATTTTGTTGGGCCATCATCAAAGGATGCTGCTCCGTTTGGCATAATTCCTGTATAATTATTGTTACTATCAGAGGTTAGTAATACTAAATCTACTCTAGCTCCCATTACAATATTATTATCAGTTGCATCAAGAACTTTTAGAAAAATCATTCTTGCATCTTCAGGCTTAATTCTTTGAATAGTAATTTCAATTGTATTCATATCTCCTTTTCGAACAGTTAAATTAATATTGTCGGAAGGTTTTATTTCATAAAAATTTGCATCATTAATTGTAATATTATAAGTTCCTGGTAAAATATTTTCTTGAGCAATTCCTGTTGCATTTGTTATAATTGGAGTAGTTGTAGTTGGGCCTGTTAATATTACTCTAATTCCCCCAACTCCTTTTTTTGCAACTCCATCAAGTTCAGAAATAATTATTTTTGCAGTTCCATTAGGATTATCTGAAATTGGTTTAGTTAATGCTACTTTAAATTTTCCAGTATTATTAATTGGAATTCTTTTTGAAACGGAGTCTGTTTCATATCCTGGAGCATATGCTTCAGTAATTACAAATTCACATTTTTGTTCGTTTAATACAAACTCTCCATCTTTTGTTGCATCGTCGTCCTCATCATAAACAGTTCTTGTTAATGTATTTTTGTTATTACATTTAAATTTTATATAAGCTGCATTAGTGGAATCAATTATTGGTTGATTTGTTAATGAATCTACAAGTAAAACAGTTTCAGTATCTTTGTAATTTGGGGGATCTAAATGAATTGCTTTTGTAAGGTTTAGGTCAATTTCTCGTCCATCCAATTCAATTGATTGGTTTGTTATTGAATTGTATCCTGTTTTTTCAGCTGAAATTGTGATTGGGATAGATTCTTGAGAACTAAATAGTAGTTGGGAAATTAATTCATAAGTGTTTTTTGAGGGAGTTGAAACAAAGAGGGTTGTTTCTCCAATAGCATCTGTATGTTCCTCAAAACTTTCTTCTTCAATTCCAATTAATCCGGATATTTTTACTCCGCTAATAGGGGTATTTTCTGAGGCATCAAGTGCAGTTACTTTAATTTCATAAGCGGAAGAAAATTGAATTAAATACCCTAGTAAAACAATCATGAAGAACATGGATAATAAAAAAAGAATAAAACTTGGAACAACTTTGTCAATTGGGTCAACAATTTTGTAGACAGGTAATACCTTATTTACTCTATCTAAAACGTCATACCACTTGTCTTCAAAAAAGTAGTATATGTTTCTAAAAAACCCCATTTTTTATCCCTTTTTTGTTTAATTAACAGTTAATTAAGTAGGTTTTTGACGTTAATAAAACTTACTTTAGGGTAGTTTTTCTTGAGTTAATTCACTTAAGTTTGACTTTTTTTGGGTAGTGTCTTCTTTTGATCTTTCATTTTGGGGAAGAAGTTGTCTTTCTATTTGATCTGCAACAGCTTTCCCCAGTAAAGCTTGAACTTTGTGAATATTTGATTTAATTTCGCTAGGGCGCTTTATTCCTGCGTTAAAGAGCTTTCTTGCTCTTACTCTTCCAACTCCCTTAAGTTCAACAAGCATAAGAAGTTCTTCTTTAACTCCGTATTTTACTCTTCTACTTAATTTTTGTGTCGCAACCATGTGCCTATCCTGGTTTAGGACTTTTGAGAGTTCAATTGTAGAATATGCAAGCCACTCAATTATTTGATTCTTTCCAAATAAAGTTCCTGGGGCTAATGCAAATTCTTTGAATAGTTCTTGTTCTTTTTTTTCTTTAATCCAATACTCTAACATTAAACTTGAAAAAAACTTTTCAGTGGAATCAGTTTCAAAAAGAATTTTTTCTTGAGAAAAAGGGATTTCGTCAACCCTGTTAGTCATTTCTTCCATTAATGCAGCGCGAATATTTTTGCTTGGTCTTAAGGGGGGAGAAAATTCACTGCAATTCACCCATGCGTACAAATATGAAAATGAAGTAAAAGTTTTTTTTGCTTTTAATGCAGTAATTAATTCAAAAGCACTATCTGGATCCAAAAATAAATCCGAAACTCTTTTGCCTAATTGAGTTGCATAAAACTTCCCTTCTTTTTTTTCTACAAAATCGTATTCTACTAAATCTTCTACAATTTCAAGTACATTATCCAGTAACTCCGCCATGTTTTGAAGTTGATGGGCATAAAGTGTGCTCTCAAAAAATTTCTCAATACTTTTAATGTCTGAAATGTAATTAGTTGCAATTAATGCTAATACATGCGTTCGTAAAATTGGGATAATTGAGAGTTTTGATTCAATGGCCTCCATTTTTCCATTAACAAATTTTTCTAAAAACATTTCTTTTTGATCCTCTCCGCTTGAAACAATAATACTTTTTCCTTCTGTTGAGAATTTTGGCCTACCACTTCTTCCAGCCATTTGTTTGTACTCTCTAACACTAATTAACTCCATTCCAAATTTTTCAAATCTGTATAATGAAGGAATAATTACAACATCCGCTGGAGTGTTAACTCCTGCTGCAAGAGTGGGGGTGGCGCACAAAACTTTTATTTTTCCACTTCTAAAATTTTCTTCAACAAGCTCTCGTTGTTCATTCATTAAACCTGCGTGATGAAATGCTGCCCCACATTTAATTGCTTCTGCTAATGAGGAGCATTGTTCAGTAGGGGATTCAAGTACTTCCAAAACTTTTTTTGAAGTAATTAATAAATGTGCATTTTCTTTTTCTTCACCAAATTTTTTTGTAATTGGAGTCATTTTTTGTGCCATTTGTTCTGCACGTTTTCGTGCATTCATGAAAACCAATACTTGTTTTTTATTTTTCAAGTTCTCTTCAATGATGTCTTCTAGTTCTCCATTTTCAGTTGTATTGTCATTGTATTCCACAATTTTTTCAAATAATACTCCCTCTCTTAATTTAGTTGGACGAAAATCACTTTCAACAAGTTCTGCTTTAAGCCAAGTAGCAAGTTCGTTTGAATTTGGAATAGTTGCACTAAGTCCTAAAACATTTAATTTTGGGTTATTAATTCTCATTTGGGTAAGTGCAATTTCTAGTACTGGTCCGCGATCAGAATCAAGTTCATGAATTTCATCAATAATAATTCCTCCAACTTGATCTAACCATTCTGCTTTGTGTCTAAGGAGGGAAGCAAGTTTTTCATAGGTTGTCATTATTACATCAAAGTTTTTCAAGTAAGAACTTGAAGAATCCAAGTCTCCTGTGGAAACTGCAAATTTAATTCTTGAATCACTTCCTTGTGGAGAATATTTTTTCTTAAAATCAGAATAATGTTCACTTGCAAGAGCGCGTAGTGGGCAAGTGTAAATAACTTTTTTGTTTTTGTTTAATACTTCTTCAAGCATGAATAGTTCTGCAACAATTGTTTTTCCACTTGCGGTTGGAGCGGAGATAACTACATTTTTGTTAAATCCTTTTGCAATTGCTTTTTTTTGCATTGGATTAAACTCTGGGAAACCATTTGCTTTAAGCACAAGTTCGCTTACATTATAACTCATAAATATTTTGTCTAAAAGAAGATTAAAAACCTACGCGGGGTGATTTGCCGCAATGTAAAAAGTTGTTTTTGATCTTATAGTTTGGCTAATTCTTTTCTAACTTCTTCTTCATCTTCAGGATTAGTTACTCCAAGCCATTTGTCTTTTGTATAAAGAAGTTTAAGTTTAGTTTTATTTTCTTTAATTAAGTTAGACAATTCCACTGGTAAGTAGCATTCGCTTTTTCTATCCCCTTTGTGCATGCTTTTGAAATCTTTCATTTTTACTTCAAGTAAATCTAGCGTGCTTGGAAGTAATGCAAAAATATTCATACTGCATAAACTCTTGTTTGTTGGATTTAATTCTTTTAACTTATATTTTTCAATTCCAATTGTTTCTACAAGGCCAGTAACATAATTTTCTTTATCTACTGAAAAGATGGCTCTGTTCACAGAGCCTTTTTCTGGTACGCATTCATTTAAGTCATATCCAATTGCTGCGGGAGAATTTGTTTTATTTACCCAATCAGTAATTATTTTAAAAGTATTTTCTCCGTACAAATCATCCCCATTACAAAAAACAAATGGTTCTTTGATCAAATCTTTAGCGCACAAAATAGCATCGCAAGTATCTCTTTCTTTTGGATCAAAAGTTTGTTTTGCATAAAAAATTGGAACTCCTTTATACTCATTTCCAAACTTTTCTTTGAATAGCTTTTCAGTTTTTTCTCCAACAATAAAAATTATTTTATTAAAATTAGATTTTAGTGCCTGATTCATGGAAACTTCGATTAAAGTTTCTCCATTTTTTCCAACTTGAGCGAATTGTTTTACTTTTCCGCCAAATCTTGAACTCATTCCAGCAACTGGATAAACTAGGGTTAGATTTGGATTAGCCATAATAGAATCATTTTTTTAGGTTTTATTAATGTTTTTGGTGCAAACTTTGGGGTTTTTTTGGAAACAAGGAAAAGTGCAATGGGGTATAAAATTAAAATTTTCCTCTATTGGTAGTTAGTGTCTTTTGGTTTATAATGTAAATAAGTCGTTGGTAGCAATTGGTTGTAATCTGGGCCAATATTTGTTGTTGGATCAAGATAAGCTCTTTCATAAGTCATTACAAAGTCGTTTAATTTTGCGCCAGGTGTATAAACTTGTTTTTCTTTTGGGCAAGAATCTCCATATACCCAACCTGGTTCATTACAATACGCAATTAGTTCTGGAATAGAATAACAATAAGGTTTGTTTAGACAATCTCTTGAGAGTTTGTATACAAAAAACTTATTTGTATCGGTTGTAAGAATATTTTTTACAGCAGAGCTCGCATTAACATTGTTTAAATAAGGTAAGTATTCGGTAGCACTTCCAAGCATATCTTCATCCCCAATTGATTTAATTCCAAGATTGTAATTCCCATCATAAACAGTGAAATTTGAGTAAATTACTTTTCCTGTCTTAACATGGTTCATTCCAACCAAGACGAGTACATCATCACTATTTTTTGTTAGGAAAGGTTTCTGACTTGGGAAGAAACCATATGCACAATCTTGGTCATCTCCTGCACAAGTGAAAGCAAAATTTACGCAATTTTTTATTTTTAAAAATCCTGGGTACATTGGTTGGAATTCATCAGAAAGGATTCTATTTGCATTTCCTTCTTTTATTTTAACTGCTTCAATTAGAGAGCTAAGAGCTGAATTATACTCATTTTTATTAATTGCACTTGTTTTTGAAGGAAGATCTGTAAAAGTATACTTTTTACTAATGGATTTGTCTTCTGGAGTTTGTGGAACAATTCTTAGAACTGCAAATGGAGGGTTTGTGATGTAATCATTTTTTGCAGAGACATCCTTAACATAACTCATTCTGTTATAATTATAAAATACATCCGCATTCTCGTCATATCCCAAATACATATAATTTGCTGGTATTTCTAAAGTATTAATTATATTTGTCGAGAGTCCATATTTTTTTAATAACCCATTTTTGTCATTTTGTAAAAGGGCACTTATTTTCGCATTCATTGTTTTATCAGCGGTTATTATTATTACGGTTGCTGCAAGAAAAGGGCTTTGTGGATTTGAAGTTTTTATTACTTTATTATTAAGTGGTATCCCAAAACTTGCATTGAACATGAAACTATTTTCATCAAGACCCGGAATAGTAATGGTGCCTGAAGAATCCGCAAAAAGTTCTTTTGTAACAAGTTCATAAGACAATTTTGTAATTGACTTTGCATTTTGATAATCTCTTGTTAATAAATAATTTATGAAACTATAATATTTTGATTCTGGTGGAGTCAAACCTATTAGCACTATTGCCTCATCAGATCTAAGTCTCCAATAAAAAAGAAGATTTGAATCCGGCATCCCAATAGCGCTTGAGAAATCAGGGTCATTAAAGGGAGTGGTGTATTCTCCAGGTGCTCTTGGTAAGTTAATTGAACCATATGGGGAAGCAGCATTAAGTCCAAAACCATTATTAAAATCCATTAACATTCCAAACGTATTATCAGCTGTCATAAAACTATATTTGCCATCGCCCACCCAATATCCATTCTTCTGCATTACACTCTTTAAATCGACTGCAACATTTTTCAAATTAGAAAAAGAGGGATTTGTGGGGTTTGTTATTTCTGTTGCTCTTGCTCCGACCGAGCCAACACCACCTGGAGTTTCGGTTTTTAGCCCACAATCAATTGGGCAATTATTACTATTTTCTTTTGCTGCTTCGCAAGTTCCATTTCCACAAGAATCTTGAGTATTTGTGCAACCTAGTAAAAATAATATAAAGAACACAAATATTGCACTAATAATTAGTAATTGGCGCATAATATAGGTAATATTTTTAGGTATATATTCTTTTCTAATTCAAATTTTAGGGTTTTTTGAAAGTAAGGAAAAGATTAAGTAGTTTTGAAATACATGTATGTTATGAAACCAGTGATCGGTCTTAGAATTAATTATACTCCTACTGATATTGGGGAGGGACACCTTAGATTAAGGGCTGACATAATAGTGGATCAAGGAGTTCCTTCAAAAAATTTTATTACTTCTCCAGAAATACGCGAAACACTTGCCAAAACTAAATTTGTTGCAAACCAAGAATTTGGACACATTCTTTTGGAGTATTCTAAAAAAGATAGAACTCTTGATTGGAGAAAATATTTTCCAATTCCGCACGAAGGGGGCCGGCCAAAACCTGAATTTTTAAAACTTGGAATTGCTTCAAGAATAGAGTCTCGCGTGGAAAAAGAAGCAAGAATACATTTCCCTAACGCAAACAAAGTTATTCATTGGCATCCTTCTTGGCTTAGGGAAGCTCAATTAAAAAACAGAGGATTTAGTAAATGGGAAATTTTTGGAAAAGTTCCTCTCAAAACTTATGCAAATGCACTACGTGAAAAACTTGCGAAAGATATTAAGGCAAAAAGACTTTTGAGAAAAATTTGAAAATAAAATCTATTTTTTTGAATTGAATTAGTATTAATTATAACTTAGGGGCAAGCAGAGTAAGTGAAACCAGAGCAGCCTGTATTGGTTGTTAATTTATTTCCCGTGCCACTTAATCCTGAAGAAGAACCACAGTGCGCATTGTAAATTAGTTGGGATTCTGAAGGGGATAATTTTGTTGAACAGATAGTGTTGTTATTTAAAACGAATCCTGTAGAGTTAGTAACTTTTAATTCGCCTATTGAACTATCGTAGATCCTGTTATCTAGAATCACATTATTTCCAGTTGTCGTATTCTTAATATTCAATCCAAGATTTCGTGCATACCTTAAATTGTTTTTTGAAAAATTAAGATCTGTTACATTGTTAAATTCTGCATTGTTGAAGAAATAATTAACATTAATGTCAGTTACTTTAATTTTTGATTTATTATTTGCATAAAGCCCATATCCATATCGGTTTGTTACAGATTGTGCTAAATTATTTTTATAAGTATAAAGTCGGCTTCCTCCGATTACTATTACATCCGGGCCCCCATCTCCATCCAAATCCTTTGCAGTTGTTGTTCCTGATCCTCCACTTGTTGAAAGATTAGCAAAAGAATAAACTTGCGAACCGTTATTCATTCCAACTGCAATGTATGAATTGTTTTCAGTTGTTTGAAGATAATCTAGGTAACCGTCTCCATTCAAATCTTCAAAAAATAATCTACCTTCATAATTTACTGGATTACCAAGAACACTTTGATACACAAAAGTTCCACTATTATTTCTTAAGAAATATTCTCCATTCCAAAATGTTGTAAAAATATAATCTGTCCATCCATCTCGATCTAGATCAACTCCTCCAGCTCCTCTTGCGCCACATTCGCCAGCAGTAACTTGCTGATTCATGGTAAAAGTGTTGTTTCCATTGTTGTGATTAAAATAAGTATCCATTCCTTGTCCGCAAGCATCATTAGTATAACCAAAATCAAGCCAACCATCTTTATCAAAATCACCCATAGCAAAAGTGCTTGGGTAAATTCCTGGATCTGCATCATCATAAAAAGTAACATTGCCGAAAGTAACAAAGTTTCCTCCTCCATCACCAAGCAATAGTTTTCCATTAGCTTGATTATTAACTGTTGGGGCTCCCCTGTTCCAATCGATTATGTCTAAATTTCCATCTCTACTAAAATCTCCAAAAGAATAATTGTATGCATTTGATAAGGAACTAATTGTAACTCCTTGAGTAAAACTTCCTCCTCCGTTGTTAAGGAATACAGTTTTGTTTAATAACAAATCCACGAATCCATCATTGTTAAAATCCCCAAACCCGGTAAGTGTTGCCGTTGAAAAACTAGCATCAATACTAATAA
>CAZOCW010000005.1:19319-21715 GCA_964578405.1 uncultured archaeon
TCGCATTCCCATCATTAGTATACGCCCAAATTGCATTTGAGTTAGATGGTTTTTCAATAAAATCAAAATCATTATCATTTTCTATGTCAAAGGATCTTCCCCCTCCATCAGATATTGTTGTTGGATCAAGTGCATATTGGTAGAAAGTTCCACTTCCTTTATTTTTGTATTCAATTTTGTGATTATTTCCTGAAAGCCAAATTCTATTCGCATCAAAAACAAAACAATTTCCATCTACATTTGTGATGTCGGTTGTTAAAGAATATTTTGCGTTAGTTGCCCAGCCACTTGTCTTACATGCAGAAAGTGAAATTGCTTGTTAAGTAAAACTTTGAGTTGCTGCAGTTGTTGTTTGATTAATTGAATCAGTACAAGAAACATTCCAGTCATATGATCCGTTTGGAATGTTTGAGTAAGTTACTGTGTTTAGTCCATTAGTAGGATTTGATATTGTGGCATAAGTATTTCCATTAAGTCTTAATACACAAGAGGATATTGTTCCCGCGCTTGTTGCACTAAATGTAAAATCTCTATCATAATTTGAATCTACCGCACTTGCGGTTGGGAAAGATAATTGTACAACGGGCGGAGTGGTTAGCACTACATCCGGTTGAACCACTTTAGTTTGATCAGTAGACAAGATGTTTGCTATACAATCCACAGTAATAGTTGCTGTAAACTTTTTATCTAATCCATATTCTGTTTTTGAGTAAATAATTACCTCACAAGTTTTTTGTTTTCCGATTTCTCCATTACAAGTACAAACAGAACCAAGTGCGCTTAAAGAAAATAATTTTGTGTCTCCTTGGGTTAGATTTGTTGAAGAAAAGTTTGTGTCTATTCCTCCAACAGAAACCTTAGTTATTGTTAAACTGCCGCCAGAATTGTTTCTTAAAGAAACTAATCCTTTTCCATTTACATCTAGCGCAGCTTCAGAAATACTAATTGGGCTTGAAGTAGAAGCAATTTGTTTTGTAGTAGTGGATATTTGCGCACCTTCGCTTGTTTGAGATATTAGAATACCTGTGACAACTAAAGATAGAACAACAACAATCGCAATTATTACTAAGTATTCAATTGTGCCTTGTCCCTTAATAGGGGAGTGTGCGTTATTTTGCATAATTAACTATTGTATTCCCTCTTAATAATCTTTTTGAGATCCTTTTGGAGTCAAATTGGCTATCGTTTTAATAACTTCCAGTAGTTTTCAGTTTTGACTATAACAAACTCTGTTGAGTTTGCGTGGCAAAAAATGTTAATCTACATTTTTGACTGCAGCAAAGTGATATGCTTCTTGTAAAGCAAGAATTGCTTTTGGCAAATCATCAGTTCTTAGGGAATTAGTTTTCTTCCAATCCTCTCCAGCTTTATAATTTCTTTCCATTGTTGTTGTGAAAAACTTTTTTCCATCCTTGGAAGAGTTTTCCCAAACTGCAACTTCAACTGCACCTACTTTAACTTTCTTTACTGGGCCACTGTGTGCTGTTTCACTTTCACTCATATTTTCATCTCCTATCTTTTCATTATTTCTATATTTTTTCTCGAACAAAATGCTTGCATTTTGTAACACGACAAAAAGCAGTTAGCTTTTTGCGTAGGCAAAAAAACCTTCAATTTGTGTGTGGGGAGTTAGAAGGAGGATAAAAAAACAGTTTTACTTATCGCAGGGTGAGTTTGATTAGTCTAAAACTGTTTTTTCACATCCTAATAAACCTCAAAGTTTCACATATGAGAAGTTTGGTACTCTCATTCCAGTACATTCTACGAATCTAATTATTCTTGATCCAACCATATAAAACACCTCAATTTGAATTAAGGGCAGCCCTTAACAGGGCCATCCATTCAAAGTAACAACACTCCTGTTTTTGTGATTTAAAAACCCCCAAGGGAGTGTTTTGCCGGTGGTCAAAAATTAAAGTTTTTGAGCGATGCAAAACAGAGCTGTTTTGCCGGTGGTCAAAAATTAGAATTATTTTTGAAACAAAATTATTTTTATTTTAGAAAAAGTTTTTAAAAAATTAAAAAGTTATATTTAATTTCATAAAATTAATTTTTTAGCAGGTTCCGGTTTCCCATTTTAGCCAAGGTTTTGCTGTGCCTTCAGATATGCACCAATTAGAATCAAAGCCCCATTCGTTAAAAGTTGATTGTTGTTTCATTTCAATAATTGTTTTACCAGTTCCGCCTGAACTTGTTGGGCGAGTTGAAGAGTTCATGTCCCAATAAGCGTTTGTTGTTGTTCCATGATCGCTCCCTATTAGTCCTCCGATGTAAGTGTAATTCACTCCGACAACTTTCCCAGTAGAATATGAATTAGTAATAGTTCCAGTGTTCCTTGCAACAAGGCCCCCCAATTGAGCGCCACTCGTAATGTTCATGTCTGAATAAGAATTTTC
>CAZOCW010000006.1:0-21629 GCA_964578405.1 uncultured archaeon
TTAATTGGTTTAATTTCTTCAACTTTAATTTTTGTTTCTGTAATAAGTGGTTCAATCTCTTCAACTATTTCTTCTTTCACTGGTTTTGTTTTCTCTTCTTTTTTTATTTCTTCCTCAATTTCAGCAAACAGTTTTCTTTCAAGTTCTTCAGCCAGCTCTTCTTTTGTTTTTTTCTTTACTGCTGGTTTTTCAGGTTGTGTTTTATCCGTTTCTTTTTTTCCTATCCCAAGTAATTTACTTAATAGCCCTTGTTTTTTTGGTGATTCAACAACTTTTTCTTTTTCAACAGTTTTGTTTTCTATTTCTTTTTTAGCTTCTTCTTTAACCAAAGGTTTTTGAGTTTCTTTAATTTCAGGTTGTTTAACCTCTTCCCTCTTTTCTTCTTTTTTAGGGGCACTAATTGGTTTGTGTTCTGTGTGTTCAACTTTTTTAGGTTCTTGTTTTTGAGGTTGTTCTTTTTTAATTTCTTTTTCAGTAGAATCAGTTTTCTTTTCAGTTTTTGTAGGGTGTTGGGCAACTTCTTTTTTTTCAACAACTTTCTCTTTTACTTCTTCTTTAATTGGACTTTTTTCTTGTTGCAAACCTTCAGGGTTTGCGACAACAGCAAAGCCAGGCTTTGCTTGTTCTTCCTTAACAATAGTGTTTTTGAGTTTGTTTGAGAAATCAGAAAGTTTTTGTTTTAAGAATCCAAACATTTTCCTTCATCCCTTATTTTTTAGGTAAACTTAAGTTGTTAGGATTTATTTTGAAATTGTTATTGGTGATTGTTTTTGAGATAGTTTTCTTTTTTCAGCGTCAATTTGTTTTAGTACACCAGTGATTTCAGTTAATCTGTTGTGTGCTGCTAAGTATTCACTTTGTGCTTTTTCAAATTGTTTTTTGAACTCTTCTTCTCTTTGGGTGAGCCATTTTATTGTTTCTTCAGTTGGTTCATCAATGTATCCGTGTTCAGCAAATGCTCTTTTACATTTAACTATTTCTTTTGCTTCAACCTCAATAAGTACGCTTGCCCCAATACTTATTTGCATTTTTCCGTTTTTATTTTTCTTCATTTCTTCTAAAATTTCTTTTGCAACAGTTGTCTCTTTTAAAACCCCTAAAATTCTTTCCACAAGCATTTCTTTTGCTGATACATTTTGTTGTTCTTGTTGGAATAATTGCATTAGTTCTTTTTCAGAGATCTGTTGTCCAGCCATTTTAGTTCGCCGCCTTTACGCTTTCAAGTACTATGTCAGTTCTTTTTAGTTTTTGTTTTCCGCCCATTTCTGCTAATATTTTTTCTTTGCCCATTTTTTCATTTTCAGCTTTTACACTTTTTGTAAAACTGTAGATGTTTCCTTTTTTCTTGTATGTTCCTTTTGCTTCAAATGTTTTCATCAATCTCACCCATTTTTTCTTAATTAAGAAAAATAAATATCATTTATTTAATGTTCCGTCTAAAGCTTCTTCAATTCTATTTATTTCATAAGGGGTAGTGTTTTCTCCCATTACTATTCCTTTAGCGTTTGCAAGTACTGAGTTTCTAACAAAAGTGTCTCCAGTGTTTGCTGTTGAACTTCCACCATTTACTCCAAATGTTTTTTGTAAAATTTGGGCTTCTTCTGGAGTAACATTAGGAGTTACTAAGAATCCTTGTGAAGTTGAAAGTATGCTTGATCCAACAACATCCGTTCTTCCAATGTTCATTTGAGTAAGATTAAGTCCTGTTTTTTTAATTTCATCAACTGATCTTTTTTGTAAATCTTTTGAAACTATTGCCCCTAAATCATTTACTTCAATCATATTTCCAAGAGCTTGTTCAGTTGGAATAATTTTAACTTTAATTTCTTTTTCAATTGTTTCAATTTCTTTATTGCTTGCGTATGAAGGTATGAATGCGTATTTGTTATTCATTTTTGCAAATGCTGCTAAGAGTGAACTTCCGTAAATTCCTACTTTTACTGCTTTTACTTCAAGTGTTTCTTCAACACTCTTTAGTGCTTTTTCTTCCACTGATGGAGGTAAGAAGCACAAGGAGTCATTACAGATTCCAAATAATCCCACGTAATGTGATCCAATAATTCTTGTTCTAATAATATTCATAATATCAAGTACACAATTTAGCTTCCTTCTTCTTATATTCTCTCCCTTTGGAAAAAATTATGAAAACGGGTATTTTCCCGTTTTCAACATTTTTCTTAAGGTTTATTTTTTAGCTTTTGCTTTATCCTCTTTTTTTGCTGTTGCTTTTTCAGCAGTTTTTGTTTCTGCTTTTGCTTCAGTTTTAGCTTCGGTTTTCTTTTCTTCAGCTTTAACTTCAGTTTTTGCATCAGTTTTCTTTTTGTCTGACTTTGGAGTGTATTTCTCTTCAGGCAGCATTATGATTGCTCTTCCTTTTTCATTAACAACTTTTACTGTAACTTTTCTTGGGCAATTGTATTTTCCTCTTGACCAGAATAGCTCATTAATTTTGTTACTGATTGAGAACTCTTTTAGTCTTGTTTCTTTTCGCACAGTTTCTCTTAGCACGTAGTTAGCATTGATAGCTCTTTTTGTTACGGGCTTTTGAAATACTTGCTTTAGATTCACTGTTATTGTTTTTTCTTTAAATTCTTTCGCCATATTTCATTCCCCCTATTCAACCTTTGCGGTTACGTGTTTACTGTGTTTCTTGTGGTCCCCGCCTTTTCTTGTTTTAGCTATTTGCTTGTGCTTTGCAGCTGTGTATCTTTTCTTCATGTCAATATTCTTCCATGTTCTTTTTTGTTTTGTGCTCCAGATTCTCTTTCCGGCTTTTTGCATTAACCATACTGGTGCGTTAGTGAGTCCTGACCCAATTTTCTTTCTTTCACTTACCATGAAATCTTTGAATTCTTTTTCTTTGTGTCTAGCCATTTTTACTCACCATCCTTTTTCTTAGCTACTTTTTGTGATTTCTTTTCATCAGCACCTGCTTTTGAGTGTCCTCTGTCTTGCATCTTTAATGTGTCTTGTACTTCTTTCTTCTTCTTTTCATCGAACATCTTCTTCTCTTTTGCTTTTGGTGCGTATGCGTCATTCTTCATGTTTGTTTCAACAAGTTTAGACATTGCATTTAGTAATTGAAATCCTTTTACTGTAATTTTTCTTCCCTTTGGTTTTGCTTTTTCTAAGTAACCTGCTTTTTCAAGTGCTTGTACGCTTGATCGGATTACTTTTCCACTTGCTTTGTAGTGGTGTTCTCTTTTTACTCCTTTATTTCTTCTTCCACCATAATAAGTTCTTAGTGCTTCTGTTCCTAATACTCCCCATTTGAATGCTCTATAGAGTATACTTGCAGCTCTCACTTGGAACCAGTCTTCTCTTTGTGGAGCTCTTTCATTATGAACCCCTGTTTTTACATATTCTGCCCAAGCTGGAGAAGGAATTTCTTCACCTAATTTCTTAGCAGTTTCTTCGATTAAGTACCCTGCGGGCACGTCATGTATTCCCATTAAATCACCTAACATTTTTCAGTCAAAATTGCTCAACCCGAAGGGAGCTATAAGACCTATTTATTACATGAAGACCTCTTGAAAACCTTTAAAAAGATGCTTTTTGGGTCAAAAAACCTTAAAGCGAGTATTTCTTACTTGCTCCACACTCAGCACATTTTATGATCAAAAAAGGAGGGTTTTCTTCCCTAATCACTTTTAATGAAAAGCATTTTTTACAGAATTTTGTTTTAAGTTCCTTTGGAATACTAACATTAAGTTTTTCTCCAATTCTTTTAGCAAGACTAACATATCGTTTAGCATATTTGTCTTTTTCAGGAGTTTGACTTGCTTGCATTTTTTCAGCAAGTTCAATTAATCTGTACATGCGTTCAATTGCAAGTTTTTGGTTCCCTTTGAGTTTTTTCTCGAATGGTTTTTTTTCTTTAGAATTTGTTTCCTTCTTTTTTGATAGTTCTTTCTTTTCCATAATTAATTATTTAGAATTAGTTCTTTTAATAAGTGCGCCCGCGGGGATTTGAACCCCGACAAAAAGCTTGGAAGGCTTTTATGCTACCATTACATCACAGACGCATTTTGTTGCAACTAAAACTTTGTTTTAATGCACTAATTTAATTCCCCTTTGGTTGCTTTTTTAAATATTGGCTTTGCCTCCAAATTTGTGTAAATCCAAACTTTTGACCCATTTATTTTTAAGGACATCAAGTCTAATCTTTTCGTGGTTGTAATGAAGGGAAAACTAATTGTTATTGAAGGAACTGATGGGTCAGGTAAAGCTACTCAAAGTAAATTACTAATTGAGTCTTTAGAAAAAAAAGGTATCAAAACAGCATATATTGATTTTCCACAGTATGGGCAAAAGAGTGCAGGTTTAGTTGAAAATTATTTAAATGGATTATATGGTTCTGCAGGAGAAGTAAAACCAGAAGTTGCTTCTATGTTTTATGCATTAGATAGATATGATGCTTCGTTTAAAATGCGCCCTTGGATTGAAGAAGGAAAAGTAATTGTAAGTAACAGATATGTTTCAGCTAATATGGGGCACCAAACAGGAAAAATAAAAGATCCAAAAAAGAGAGATGAATTTATTGCATGGTTAAAAAATTTAGAATACAAAACGCTAGGTATTCCCGAACCCGATTTGACAATTTTGCTTTTTATGCCTTGTGAGATTGCGCAAAAGTTAGTTGATAACAAGGGAGTTCGTGCTTACACAGAAAAGAAAAGAGATATTCACGAAGCAGATATTTGCCATTTAAAAGATGCAGAGAATGCATATTTGGAATTAGTTAGTAAAGAGGGGTGGAAATTAATTAATTGTTCAGAAAATGGCGCTCCTCTTCCAATCGAAGTGATTCAAGAGAAAGTTCTCAAAGTTGTTTTGGAATATTTACAAAAGTGATTTTTGTGGTTGGAACTTTTATTGCATACGATGGTGGCCCTGGTTCAGGAAAAGGAACCATGATTAGAAAAACATTTGAGTATGTTTATGGTAAAAGTAAAAAGTATGATAATATTTTAGTTACTGATGAACCAACCAATGGTCCGTTTGGAAAAAAGGTAAGAGAATTATTCAAACAACAAAAATCTCCTTCTGATTTAAAGGATGAAATTTTAGATGCTTTTATTGCGGATAGAAAGTGGCATATTGAAAATATTATTCAACCTGCGTTAGATAAAAATTTTGTAGTAATAGCTGATCGGTATAAATATGGAAGTATTGCTTATCAAACTGTTCAAGGGTCTGCACTTGAAAAATGTGTTTCTTTAAACAAACCTCTTTTAGCTCCCGATTTAGCATTAATTTTGGATGTTGAACCAGCTGAATCAATAAGAAGAATAACTTCTGATAAAACTGAAGAGGAAAAAAGAAAGCAATCTGATAATTTTAGACAATTAGAGTTTGTTTCTTCTTTAAGAAAATACTTTTTACAAGTGCCCTCTCTTCTTCCTGATGAAAATATTCACATAATTGATGCAAATAAACCAAAAGAAATTGTGTTTGAGCAAATAAAACCTTTACTTGACAAAGTGCTTTTCTAAGCCTTCCAAAATGTTTTTAAATAAGAAAAGCTTAGTTCTAACTATGAATTATGATAAGATTATTGGATCCGCTTATTCTTGGATCTCCTTAAATAGAGTAGTTTGGTTTTTATTGTTTTTTTGGATTGCACTTCCTTTGCTTTTGTTTTTGCCTCCTGCAATGGAGCAACAAGGGTTATTTGGGGCTGGTTCACTTTGGATAGTAACCGCGCTTTATGATATCTTATATTTGGCAGTAATATTAGGATTAATTACGTTGACTCAACAATGCTTGGAAGAAAGAAAAATCTCGGTAGTTCCTTTTTCAGTAAGAAAATTGGTAAATATTGTTTTGTTAGTTTTTGTTGAAGCATTTTATGCGTTAGTTTGGAATCTTTCTTATCAATTTAGAATTATTCAAATTTTACTCTTGATTGCAACTGGTTTATTGTATTATTATTACACTGCTTTACAAACTCCTTTTGTTCAAGTGCTTTTTGCCTTATGTGCAACAGCATATTTTATACTTGTAACTTACAATGTAATTCGATTGTTTTTCTCAACATCTTTATTTTGTAATAAAGAGTTGTCTCTTGTTGAGGCAGTTGAAGACTCCTGGGCAATGACTCATAATAAGTTTTATGATGCTTCAACATCAATTCTTTTATCATTTGTTTTAGTGTTTGTTTTATTTTCATTCTCAGTAATAGTTCTTGGAACAATTACAAGTTTAGTTTTGAGTCTTTTCTTAATTCAACCTTTAGCATTATCAATTGGGTTCAAAGCAGCAGCTTTGTTTGCTCTTGCTCCTGCAGTTATTGCTTATCATTATGCAATGGCTGAAGTATATGCTCAATTAAATGCTCACAAAGAAACATCTAATTCAATAAGAAGAATACTTGCAAACAAAGTTCTAATGCCAATAAAGAAAGTTTCATCTTCTGCAAAGAAAGCCTCTGCTCCAGTAAGAAAATTAGCAAAGAAAAAGAAACGAAGATAGTTTATTTCTTTGAAAATTTTTTCATTGTTTTTGTTGGAAACAGTTGTGCAATTATTTCTTGTCTCCATTTCATAAATTTTTCAACACACTCTTCACAAACCTCTATTTCGTGTGTTTGATCAATCTTTAGATGATTAAATTCCGGAGAGTAGTTTTTGATGGGTGTTTCGCACAATTTGCAGTTCATAAGTTTTCCCTGTTTATTTTTTCAGTTTTATGAATAAAATTGCTGAAATTATAATTAAAATTATATTTAATACTAAAAAGAGCCCTGTTAAAATTAGCAACTCTGTTTGAGTGTAAGTAAATATTTTTTGTATTTGAAAATAAATGGGCCAAAGTGTAATTAGCATAGTTCCTAAATATCCCCAATTGTTCTTTTTAATTATTAAAAATAAAAACAACGCGTATAAAACTATGAATACTGTTGTGTCTATGAACAAAGATGCATTGAGGTTGAGTAAACTTTCTAGGGAGTAGGTGTTTGAGAAAGAATTTACAAAAAGAATTGATCCAATTAGCCCCCATGCTTTAAGCATTATTTCAATAATTATCAAAATAATTGCTATTTTTTTTATTAATTGGAGAGTATTTTCTTGCATAAAAAAATTAAGATTTGAAAGTATTTAAAGTTAGTGTTTAGTTAATTCGGGCAGTAGTTATATCAAATAAATTAATATAATGCGACCGCCGGGAATTGAACCCGGGCCCCGTCCTAACTGCAAACCTTGTTCGCTTTCTGTCCATTGCATTGCAATGGGCAAATTCTTCATTGTAAAAGCCTTAGCTTTTACGATGCCTCGCAAAATTCTATTTTGCTTGGTCGCGAACCTTAACAAGGTTCTGGCAAGGACGAATCATAGCCACTAGACAACGATCGCATTTTTTACTTCAAGTACTTTTAGTGCTTGGTAATTATCTCGTTTTTGGTATTGTTTAAAAAACCACAGGATTTGCCTTGATTAAACGTAGTGTTTGTTTACTAAGAACAATCCAAATAGTAATACAGCTACTCCACTAACTAATGCCACTAGTAGAACAATTGGGTTCTCAGCAATAGTATCCATCATATTCTTTTGAGAGGTAGTTTGAATTACTTGTTTTACTACGGTCTCTTTTACAGGTTCTTTTGGTATGATTAAAATAGTTTGTTCAGTTTGAGTAAGGGTTTGTTTGTAGGTTTGTGCTCCAGTAGTAATCAGTACATTATAAGTATCATTTGGGTTTGAAGTAAATTCTTTTTTTATCGTTTTAATACTTAAAGGATTCATGCTTTCACTGCTTAAATCAGGAGTTTGGTTGTGTAAAATATTGATATCTGCCTTTTGAGTTTTTGTAGAATAATTAACTAGGGTTATTTGTAATGACATTTTTCCATCAGATGCAATTGGGGCAACATCTTTTACTTCAATTCCTGAATTATCCGCTCCATTTCCTGTAAGTATTGTAATTCTTTTCTTGTATGGTGCGCTTAAAGTGTAAAAAGTAATTTCTGCTTCAATTTTTTGATTACTCGATAAATTAATATTTGGGAAAAATTTGAAAGTAATATTTTTTGTTTCTTTTGGTTGAAGTAGAATTGATTGTTTTGTTTGGCCAACAATTAAGCATTCCTCTTTTCCAGATAAGCATGCAACTATTCCGAAGTTATTTGAGTTAACTCCGCCAACTTTTACTGGAACAAGTATTGCTCCATTTGTTTTGTTAGTTACTTTTAATGTAATTTGATTCCACTCGTTTGTTTTTATTTCACTAGCAGTAGTAGAAATATTTACTGTATCAAAATAATTTTTGCTTAATACTTTTATTTGAGGTAGAGTACTTTGAGTATCAAATGTTACATTTGCTGTTGATGGATAGTATGCTTTTGCAAGTGATTGAGTAACATCCGCAAATGAACCCATTCTAATGTGCGTTGCATCAACAAACCCAGCTTCTCTAAATGTTGGATCAGATGGAATCCACCCTGCACTATTGTGGTATTCTTCAATCCACGCGTGGTTTCCCCATTCGCTTCCATCATAAGTAATTCCAATAGCCATTCGTGTTGGTATTCCTTTTGCACGTAATATTGCTGCTGCCAAGTTTGCAAATTCATCACAAACTCCTTTTTTGTTTAACAAAGTGTCAATTGCGGATTTTTGTTGTAAGTAATAATATTGAAAATCTGCTCCTTGGGCGTATTCTACGTAATCATTTACCCAAAGAATTGTGGTGTTTAGTGAATCAAGAAAACTATTTGTTGTTAATTTATTTTTTTCCAATGTTTTTATTTCAGTTGAATCACTTTCAACTTTTTCAGTGCTATTAAGAAATTGTTTTACCTCCTCACTCACCGAGGGAGTAATAGCATAATCTTGAATTTTTGTTGCAAGGGCAGTAGTATTAATATCCGCACTTAAAACGTAAGTAAAATCTCCATTTTCTTTTACAACAAATGAAACATATTTGTTGTTGAATTCGTCAAGAATATATTTTGGAGTAATTATTTTATCATTAATATAAAGTTCTTCTCTAACATTGCTCAACTTTTGGTAATCACTCTCTTGGAAAGTTAGTGTTTGAAATTTTACTTCTTCATTAGCCTTTAGTCCTGAAATAGTTCCATGTCCAGAAAGTAAAACATTTGTGCTTAATTGTCCAACAACCGTTGGGTACATTGCATCCTCTGAAAAAACAGTTCCTAAAGTAAGTGCTAATAGTAATAATATTAGTAGTTGTTTCATTATCAGAATAAGTTCCGATTATTTAAATAACTTGCTTATTTTTGGTAAAACGAGCGAAACAGTCTATTTCAAATAAAAAAAGTGGGCCCGGTCTGCACCAGAAGCCAGTTTCACTAGGCAATTGAATATTTCATGCACTATCCGTTCGATAGTGCGCAGGAATTAGTTTTATTATTTATATTCGAATGGGCCCGGTCGGATTCGAACCGACGACTCTCACCTTGTAAGGGTGATGTCATAGCCGCTAGACCACGAGCCCATTAATTCATTATATTTTGTACTGCTTTGCAGTGTACTAAAGAAAGAAGTCGGGCAGTGTTTTTAAAAACCTTGACTTTGGGTCTTTTTTTGAATAAACTTGTTCTTTAGTGAACTCTCTTCTTAGTTTCTCTTTAATGTTTATTCAGTCTTAAGAATTGGTAATGAAAAAGGATAATTCCAAAGAGTTCCTTCGTTTGCTTTAACCGCAGCCATAATGCAAAATACGATGTTAACAATACTCAAAACCATTATTGGTAGCATCATAACAAAACTAAGGATGTATATTAGCATGAATAGTGGGTTAATCATTGCAAGAAACATTGATCCAAATGCCATTATAAAAAATAGTCCAAAAACTACTATCGAAACAAGTATGTAAGTTATTTGCCAGTTTAGTGCTTTTCTTGCATGGTTTTTAGCATTAGTGTCCTTTGTTGCAAGGAGTACAACTAATGGGCCTAAAAATCCAACAAATATTCCTAGTAAGTGTGTAATTATTGGAATTAAATTTTCGTTCTTAATTGAGGAAGTAGTGTTAGAAGTTTTTTCACTTCTTTTCTCTTCAACAGGAGATAATTTCTTTGATTCAACCTTTTTTACAACTTTTTTCTTTGCAACCATAACTTAGTTACTCATTTGTAGTATTTAAGTTTATTTGGAATTTGCTCTAGTTTTCTCTCTCAAAGAAGGTTTATATATTAGTTTTTGGCTTATTTACAATAAGGTGATGTTTTTGCAAAAAACTATTTTGTTTAGACTTGGAACAAAGGATTTCCAATGGACTCAAGTCTTAGGGATTTTCCTTGGAATAATTACTGTTCTAATGTTAATCAAGTCAGCCGCAGTAATGTTCGATTCTTGGCAAGCAATAAGTGGATTTGATGCTTGTATTGAGTCAGCAGGATATGATTCAAAAAATTTAAGTGATAATCTTGGTTTGGATTATTTGATATTCCAGTCCAAAGCTAATGAATGTAAATCTTCTTTCTATGAAGTGACGGGTGCGCAAGTTCCTGGTGGAAAGTTTTCACTAACTTCAAGACAAGCTGCAACAGCATTCGTTGGGCCAGTAGCAAGTTTTTTCTTCTGGGCAATATTATTCATAGCATCTCTCTCATTGATATTCAATAAGACTGTTGTTATTCCAATAGAAGAAGTTGAAACAGTTGCTAGACCGTTTCATAAGAGAAAGTAAATAATTAAGTTTTAATTGAGTGGAGGGGTTTCCTTCACTTTTATTTTATTTTTTAGTGGACGTTAGTGTGCACTTTAGATTAAAGTATTAGTTTTTTATTAAAAAAAGATTTTTGGGAAAAGTGGATTTTCCCACTCTTCCCAAAAGTTTTAATTAGATTTTTTACAATGTGTATGCTTTTACTTTTTGTGGAGTTACTTGTCCTTTTTTTACTCCAACAATTGTTGCAATTCCTTTAGCTTCTGCTGCTTCAACTAATCTGTTTGTGATTATTCCATCAAACATTACTGTTGAGATTTTTTTCTTTGATTTTTGGATTGCGTCAAGCATGTCTTTTACTTCAACATCCTTGCCCATTTTCTTTCCTTTTTCGTCAAGAAGTCTTGCTTTTGATTTTCCTTTCATTTTATCAAATTCTTTTTTCATTGATAAAACATTTTCAGGAACAGGTTCTTCTCTTCTCATAGGTGCATCAAATGGTCGAGGTTGGAATCTATCATTAGAAAATCCTCTATCTCTTGGTTGGAAGTTTCCTCTATCCCCAAACGGTCTGCCTTGGAATCCTTGACCTCTGTCTTGGAATGGTCTTGGTTGGAATCCTCTGTCTCCTCTTGGAGCAAACCCTCTATCGTTTCCAAATTGTGGTCTTGGTTGGAATCCTTGACCTCTGTCTTGGAATGGTCTTGGTTGGAAGTTTCCTCTGTCTCCGCCAAATTGTCTCTCTCTTGGTTGGAAGTTTCCCCGATCATTAAATCTTGGTCTGTTTTGGAACCCGCCTTCTTGTCTATTTTCAAATTGTGGTCTTCCTTCAGAACCTTCTGCTTGTGCTTCCTTTCCATTAAATGCTTCTGCGAATGGAACTTTTCGTTTCAAAGCTTGCAATATTTCTTTTTGTACAAGTTCTTCAACTTCTTTTCCATCAGGAGCTCTTGCAACAAAATCAACTTTTGTTAATGATGCAAGTTTTTTAACATTTAATTCTCCGCCTCTATCTCCATCAATTAATACAACTACTTCTTTTTCTTTGCATAATTGAATTAATGGAGTATCTATGTTTCCGCCGTTCATTGCAACAGCGTTATTGATTCCGTAGCTTAGTAGTTTTAGTACATCAGCTCTTCCTTCAACAACAACTATTTCTGGTGATGTTTCAACTTCAGGTCCTGCTTGTAGTCCTCTAAAGTTTACAATTTTTTCTGTTCTAATATCTGATTTAATTGAATCAGCAAGTTCAGTACTTTCCATTCCGCCTTCAGTTTGTTGTAAGTGTTTTAGTAGTTCTTTAGCTCTGTCAGTAATTGTTTCTCTTTTTTCTTTTCTAGTGTCTTGGATTTTTAGAACCTTTACTTTTGCTTCGAATGGTCCTACTTTTTCAACAGTTTCAACTGTTGCTGCCAAAATACTAGTTTTTACTTGATCAAGAGAACTTGGTATTGTTATTTCTCCAAATGTTGTTCCTTTTCCTTTTTTTACACTTATTTCAATTCTTCCGATTTTTCCGGATTGTTGTAATTCTTTTAGGTCCATGTCTTCTCCTAAAAGTCCTTCGCATTGTCCGAATACTGCTCCAACAATGTCAGGTTTTTCAACGATTCCTTGTACTTCGTAATTTGCGAGCACTTCGTATTTCACTGCGCTCAAATATGTCTTAGCCATTATTTCACTTCTCCTATAATTCTGGTAAGTAATCCCTTTCGAGATTTTTTTTATTAATTAATTTGCAAATCTTTTCTTAAAAAATTGATTTGCTTCCTTTATTGGTTTTTAGAATTAGCTTGTGTTTCTAGTAGAGTTATTATACTCTCTTTTGGCAAATTAAATTTTATTTTTTTTTCTTTGCTTTTTAGTCCGAAAACAATTTCGATGTCCGTTCCAAAGAGTTTTTTAAGCTCTTTTACGATTTCTTTGTTCGCTTTTCCTTTGTCTGGCACTTGTGTGATTTTTACAATTAAAGAATCTTTTTCTTTATCATATTCAACAGCAAATAATTTTTTGCCAGGAAGTACTTTCGCGTTCAGTATTGTTTCCATGAAACACAAACTTTCCCTATAATTAACGCTAAATTTTAGCGTGTAATAAAATAGCGCTCTTTGGCGCTTTAACCCTTCTAAAGGTGTTATTAACAAAAAAGATATCCATTGAAGGGAATATAAACTTATTCCCTCTATAAGAAAATTAGCAGTGTGGTGAAGTTATGTCCAAATTTATGCATGAGAGTCAAAAGTCAAGTGGGGATGGTAGTTCTCTTCCTTTAGGAAAAAGATTTGAAAAATGGTTGTATAATCTAAAAGTATCTCTTACTCAAGACAAGGTTCACGAGCACGGAATGGTTAGTAAGTTTGGAAAGAGAAAATAGCCCTTTGGTGTATTTTATGGAACAAAAGAATCCTTTTAATGAAGCAAGAAAAGCCAGAAGAAAACTTGCTAATGAACGTAACTTGGCTAAAACTAAAACTAGGGCTAATATTGGGTCAAATAAGAGAAATGCCGATAAAGATAAGTTAGTTGATCTTTCTTCAAAAGATATGATTTCTCCTAAAGGATTATACATTTAGTTTTTTTAGTATTATTGGATTTTTTTTATTAAAATTTAGTTTTCTAAAAAATTAGTTTTTTTTATTTACTTGCCCTTCTATTCCATTGCCCCTTTCCAAGTGCATATGGTTCAGATTTAACAGAAACTACTTTTGCTTTTCCTGGTCGAATAATTGTTTTCATTTTTCGTTCAACTAGCATTCTTCTCGTTTGTACAGCTGTTCGATTTGGTGCAACTGTGCGCCCAACTGTTGCTTTAACAATTTTTTTTACTGGAAATCTTGCTTTTAGTGGCATGATAAAACAAGCGCTTTTGGACTTTATATTTATTTGCCTTAAGTCGGCAAACTCCTCTCGAAACCTTTAAGTACAATAAACTTCTTTTTCTTTTAGTTGATTAAATGGCTCATTATGCAAAAGGTGCTAACGCAGAGAGAGAATTAATTCATACTCTTTCAGATATGGGGTTTGCAGTTTTACGTGTTGCTGGTAGTGGTGTTTCTCCTTTACCCTCTCCTGATGTTGTTGCGTTAAAGAGTGGTAAAATAATTGCATTTGAATGCAAAGCTTGGAATGGAAAACATTTAGCAATTCCAGTTGTTACTTTTAATGATGAAGTTAATTGGGCAAAACTTGCCGGAGCAGAGTTTTTTATTGGTTGGAAGATTCCAAGAGAAGGTTGGCTTTTTGTTAAAGCAGAGCATTTTCATAATGCGGGAAAGAATTTTATGATTTCTTTAGAAGAAGCAAGAAAACAATCAGTTACTCTTGAGGCGCTTACTGGCGAGTGTGCTCCCTTAGCTCCTGTTAAATAGTCACCCAAAGCTTTAAACGCCTTTTTTTGGGATTATTACTTATGAGACTAACAAACGATGACCTGGTTCATGAGCTTAAGTTAAGACTTGAAAAAGAAAAAACTCTGAGTGCAAAAATGAAACTAAAACATGCTATTGAAATAATTAAAGAAATTTAATTAGTTACTTTAAAGTTTATTTTCTATTTTTTTAAAGTAGTTCATGTCTTTGATATTTTTCAAGTATTTCTCGACAAGCTCTTGGCATGTCTCCTCTTCCACCATTAGTAAGGTAGTGTTTCTTTTTTGCTATTTCTTCAAGTATTTCATCTTCATCTTTTCCCTGTAATTGTTCAAGTGGTATTTCATATCCTTTTGCAATTTTTTCAATTCCTAAGTGGGCAACAAGTTTTACTGCAGCCCCTTCAACATCTTTTAATTGATTAGGGTTTTTTGATTCAACTAAAAATAATTCGTATTCATCTTCTCCAAATGGAATAATTCCTGGAGAATCAAGTAAGTACATTCCGTCAGTTATTTTTAATCTTTGAAGTCCTCGGGTTAGTCCTGCTTTTCTACTAGTTGCAACTCTACCTCTTCCTTTTCCAGCAAGTGCGTTAATTAGCGTACTTTTTCCAACGTTTGGATAGCCCATTACCCCTACAGTAAATTCCTCTTTTCCTTTTGATTCATTTGCTATTTCTTTTCTAATTAAATTTATTCCATCATGTTCTAGTGCTGAAATAAAAACAGTTTTTACTCGAGAATCTGTGCACATTTCTTTTTTCTTTCGCTCAGCTTCTTCTTTAGGTATAAGATCCGCTTTGTTTATTACAATTAGTAATTTTTTTCTCATTTTCCTTACACTTTTTTCAAGATCTTTGTTTCTTGTGTATTCCGGGTGTCTTGCATCAACAACTTCTATTACTAAGTCAGATTCTGATATTAAGTTTCCAACGTGTTTCATGAATCCTGACTTCATATAGTTCACCAATAAGTTTTATATTTTTCTTAAATTAATTAAAGTAATTTTAAATCCTTAAAATATTTTTGTCCATCCATTTCATCTACTGGCCCGCATGCAAAGCAAGTTTTGCTTCCTGCTTCGATTTGTGTTCTTCCAGCATCCGTGATTAGTGCGCAAGGTAAATGTTTTTTCACTTTTTCAAATAAACTAACAAGTTCTTCAGTGCTTGCAACTTTTAACACAATTTTTTTCATGCCGTAGTTCTTCCAATCTCTAATTAGGTCGTCATCCGCTTTGTCAAGTACGCATACTGCGGCGTGTGCTGCTTGTGCGGCAATTTTTCCCTTGTTCATCCCAAGAGAGTTATTGACGATGATGTATTGCACTAGTTCCATACTATATTTATCTTCTTTTCCTTTTTTAACCTAGTGCTTTATTTGGTTTTTGCTATTTTTGAATCATTTCTTTTAGAATCGCTTCTATAGAAGAAAGTCTATTTTCAGTACTTCTAATATCTTCTTCAATTTGTTGTATTTCAAACATCCATTTAATTTCTCTTTTTGGATTTCGTTTCTTTTGGGCAAGCATTTCCCGAAGTAAGATGGAGTTTCTTTTGAACTTTTCTTCAAGTACATTTCTTGCTTTTTTTAATGCATTGTATCTTGCAATATAATCTGAGATCTGTTCTCCCTTTTGTACTCGTCCAGCAATCTCTCTGGCTTCTTCGAGTTCTTTCTTTCTAGCAAGAAAGTGTTCTCTTGTTTTAATTTTAAATAATGATTTCATAAATTTAAAGAGTAATTTTAGTTTGGGGTTGTTCTAACTTCTGCAGCTTTTTTAAATTTTTTAACTACTGTTCCGTATATGTGGTCTTCTTCTTTTTCTCGTTCTTCTAGTTTTTCAAGTTCTATTTCTATTTTTGAAGTATCAAGCCCTTTTAGTTTTGCTTCTCGAAGTCTTTCGCTTGCCTCTTTCCATTGTGTTTCATAAAGATTTCTAAGTAATCTGTGATAATCTGCTTTTGCGGCAAGAGTTTGTATATGATCAAAGCCTAATGTTAAGTTTCTTTTTTGTAAAAGATTAAGCTTTTTTCTTGATTGTTTGTCAATTAAAGCAACATTTTTTTGAAAAGCAGTTTTTTTTCTTAGTCCAAACATTTTTTCATTCTCCATTTTTGCCATTGCAGAACATTTATGCAAATTTACTTAAATTAATTACGTAGTTCTTTTTGGAGTTGAGCTACTAAAGTTTCATGCATTCTTCTAAGTTCCTCTTCTTGGGTTGCGATTGCACGTAAAGTAGCTTTTTTGCTTTGTGCTTCATCCCAAGATAATCGATTTGCTCTTTGGGCATTTAATTTGTCTGTTCTTGCTTTTCTAATTTTATGAAGTCTTTCGACACTATTTTTTAGCATAGTTGCAAGTGCTATTCTTTCTTTTAGGTTGTGTTCTCCTGGGACTTGGGCGAGTTTTGAAAATTTTTCTCTCGCTTTAATTAGAGTAATTTTTGGTTTTCTAGTTAATTGTGGAGGCATAATTAATTTATGCTTTTGGGGTTTATTTACTTTCCCTTCTTGCCCTTTTCCTCGTAATCTTTTATTGCTTCTCTTAATGCTTGGTCTCCTAGAACTGAGCAATGGATTTTAATTGCGGGTAATCCGCCAAGTCTATCCATAATATCTTTTCCCGATAATTTTTTTGCTTTGTCAAGTGTCATTCCGCCTTTTTCAATTAACATTTCTGCAAGCATACTAGTACTAGCAATTGCACTTGCGCATCCAAATGTTCTCCATCTAACATCCTTAATTTTATCTTTGTCAACTTTAATCCACATTTCCATCATGTCTCCACATTTCATGTTTCCTACTTTTCCATGTCCATTAAAGTTTTTGATTTCCTTTTCATCCTTTAAAAATTTTATTGGGGTCATAAAATGTTTTTTTACTTCTGGTGTGTAAAACCAATCAGATCCTTCTACTTTCATTTTTTCACATCCTTGTACTCTTTAGAGTGCTTCTCCCCGGTTGGGGGATTGTACTCGTCAGAGTGCTTCAATCTTTCTTTGTCTTTTTTTCATTCCATGCTGAGGAAATCATTCGTAAAAACTTAATTGTTTCCTTTAGTTCTTTTATTGTATAATCTAATTGTTGTTTTGTAGTGCTTTTTCCAAGCGTAAATCTAATACTTGCGTGTGCAAGTTCGTGTGGTCTGCCAAGGGCCAAAATAACATGACTTGGTTCAAGAGATTGGGATGTACAAGCACTTCCTGTGCTTACTCTTATTCCTTTTTCATTTAATCTAAGTAAAATACTTTCTCCTTCCACTCCTTCAAATGAAATATTAACATTATTTGGCAACCTTTGTTTTAGTGATCCATTTAGCACGGTTCTAGGAATTTCTTTTTGTACTTTTGAAATAAAATAATTTCTAAGTTTTGTAAGTCTTGCGCTTTCTTTTACTTTTTCTTTTTCTGCTAGTTGCAGTGATTTTGCAAGAGCAACTATTGCCGGGATATTTTCTGTTCCTGCTCTCATTCCTCCTTCATGCCCTCCTCCGTGAATTAAGGATTCTATTGTTACTCCATTTTTCTTGTAAAGTAATCCACTTCCTTTGAATGCATAAACTTTACTTCCGTTTAGTGTTAACATATCTATTCCAAGTTTTTTTGTATCAAGGGATAAATATTCTGCTCCTTGGCAAGCATCTGTGTGTAAGAGTGTTTTGTGTTCGTGAACTATTTGTGCAATTTCTGCAATAGGTTGAATTGTTCCGATTTCATTATTTGCGTACATGATTGAAACAAGTAATACTTTTTTTCCTTCTTGTTTTTGTTTTCCTAAGATTTTTCGTAGTTCGTTAAGGTCCACTATGCCCTCTTCGTTAACATCAAGTTCAATTACTTCAAATCCAAATTTTTTTAGCCAATTCATTGTTTCAAGTACCGCGTGGTGTTCTGTTTTTTGAGTAATAAATGTTCCTTGTGCTCCGCATTCGCCCTTTGCTTTGTTTTCAAGCATTGTTTTTAGTGCAATTCCTTTTATTGCAAGGTTAATACTTTCTGTTCCGCTTCCAGTAAAAATAATTTCTTCGCTTTCGCAGTTTAATATTTTTGCAATAGTTTCCCGTGATTTTTTCATTATGATTTTTGTAACTAGTCCAGTTGAGTGAAAGGAACTAGGGTTTCCAAATTTTTCTTCAAAGTAAGGTATTGCTTCTTTTAGTGCTTCTTTTCTAACAGGAGTAGTTGAAGCAAAATCCAAATATATTTCTTTTTTCATTTTCGCACATCCATTTTCATTGCCCTGTCTAAAATATCCAAGCTAACATAGTAGTGATAAATTAAGTTTACTCCTGTGTTAGTTAGTCCTTTATTTCTTCGTTCTTCTGCTGCCGCTAATATTTTACTTGCATCAAGTGCGGAGCCATCTAGTGTGTGGTGTGCTGGTGCTTTTGGGAATCCTGCTAGTTCTTCGTTTGTTACTCTTTCCCCTTTGTAAGCTTCAGGCCTTTTTGCTAAAAAATCATCTAAACTTATTCTTTTTGAGATATCTCCTTCTATAACAATTTGAGGGATTGTTCGTAAGTAGGTGTTGAGTATGAATTGGGGAAGTTTTCCTTTTGCGATTAATCTTTTTAAATATAGTTTAGCTTTTTGAGGTAATACTGGGTGTTTGCGTACAATTTTTCTTGCTTGGATTTTTTGTTCAAGCGTGGAGAGGGTTGTTCCCATTTGGGATTGAATTAATTTTCTTGCATGTGTAGTCTGCATTTTTCTTCACCAGAGTTATTCTTTTTTGTGTTTTCCTTTGCAATATTTTTTTGAGTGTTCTTCAAATAATTCAAATAAAGGTTTGTTCATGTTTTTTGTAAATATTTCTGATTTAATATAATAAATACTTGATTTTCCATCTTTTCGAAAATCAACAAAACTACAATCTTTTAGTTGAGAAAGTGAGTGGCTGATCAAACTTTGTTCTCTTCCTAAAATTTTACAAATTTCTTGAACAGTTCTTGGTTTTTCCATTAGTAAACAAAGGATTTCAATTCGAAGCTTGTTTCCAAGTACTTCCATACACTTAAATGGCGCATCAGTCATATGAATTAGTATTCATATATGGGTATTTAATCTTATCTTAGGGGTTGAAAATTAATCTAAAAGCACTCCAATTGGAATGCTTTTTTTTTTAAGTTAAATTTATTTATTGTGTTACGCCTTTGTAGGTTATTTTCTTAGTTGTTCCGTCTTCTCCCCACATGTAAGTCATATCAACTGGTTTATCTTTTTCAAGTATTATTTGTTTGTCTCCAGGATTTGCTGCTTTAAGAGTAAATAATTTTGAAAATCTAACTACTGCTCTATCTCCAGCTATTCTAAGTAGCTCGTAAACAGTTTCATCGTTTCCATTTCCTCTTACGTGATCAAATTCTGCTCCTTCTTCGACTTCAAAAATTTCATCAGTAATGTCTTTTTTGAATGGCGGTTTCCAGGAACTCTTTATTGTTCTTACTTCAAATTTTGCTTTCATATTCAACACCCTTACAAGAAAAGTCCGTTTTTCTAGGCTTTTACCTAGTACTTAGCTTTGCACAATTAGAAGCTTATCTTCCTTATAAATCTTTGCAGTTCTGGCTCTTTTTTGATTAGGACTTTAGATTAATCCGCCCTGTGTGTTTAAGTCTTGTTCCGCTTCCCCTTATTGGGACACTTCTAGCTGCCTCAAGGAGTCCTTGTGCGCGTTTGTCCTGTTTTATTGCGTAAGCATCAAGGAATTTAACAAAATCGGCCCCTGACAAGGGGGTAGAGGATTTTCTGTGTTTTGCCCAACTTTCAAATAATGGTTTGATTTTCTCACTCTCTCCACGCAAAATTGCCCCTCTGATGTTTCTTGCTGTCATTGAGGCTTTTTCAAGGAGGGTTGCATGTTCTCCAAGAGCCCTTGCTCCAGCTTCAGTTAGTTTTCCTTTTTTTATTTCATTTGTGAGTTCAATGGTTTTTCTTTCAAATTGGTCTCTTAAAATTGTATTAAAGTTTGTTTTATCATAAAAATTAAAATGAAAGTTTCGTTTCTTGTGCGCTTGCATTCGCTGAAATCTAAGTGCGATTTTTACTCCTTTTGCAAGAGTTGGTTTAACTTGTGGCATATATAATTGTTGAATTTTCCTCTTATTATTCTTAACTTTTCACTTGCGGCAAATCACTTCACTAAGCTTTAAATACGCCCCCGAACTTCTCTAGTTAGTGTTTAATGATTTCTTCAATAATGCTGTTACTGCAATTAATGAGAGGCATTCTTTTAATGAAAAACTTTCAGTTATTCTCTCTCCATTGAAAGGAATTAGCGCACCAAATTCAAATGAAAATATTTCTGTTCCTGTTTCTAAAATTAAATTAAATTGTTCTGTTGCGGGAATTGATTCGGGGTTTGTTTCAAAAAAACTCTCTTTTATTGATTTAGTTTTAATTAAAACTGCGGGAGCGATTTTCACTTACAAAAATGGGGATCTAATTGAATCAAAGTATCATCCTTCTCCATTTTCTTTTCCAGAACCAGTTTTATTAAAATCTGGACTTGAAAAAGATGAAGAAGCTCAAAGTATTTCTTTAATTAGACTTGAGCAGGAAGTTAATTGTGATATTGAAACAATAAAAAAATTTAAACCAAAATATTTATTCATTGACGGGTCAATTGTTCCTCAATACCAAGACAAACCAAGAAAAGAATCCGGGATTAATGAAGAGTATCATTCAATTGTTTCTTTGTTTGAAAAATTATATAAAGTTGCAGAAGAAAATAATTGCACTTTAATTGCATGTGTTGAAGATTCGAGAGGTACAAGGTTTAGACAAATTTTGCAAGAAGAAATTCTTCCAATTCACAAATCCAAAATCGATACCTCTTTATTGAATTCAACTTTTGATGCATCTTTACTTGATTTTTATTTGCATGAAAGTGAGCGAACTTTTGCTTTTCCTTACACGGACAAAGTTGACAGTCATGCAATTTTAAAAGATTACAAAGAAGAGTGGGCAAAGAGTGTTTTTGTATTTTATTTAAAGTGCTCTGATTTTGATAAACCTTTGAGAGTGGAATTTATTTGTAAGAATGGAAAAAACTTAGTTGAACTAAAAGAGAAAGCAAATGAAATTGCGCAAGTAGTGTATTCTTTATCCTCCCTTCACAAAGAGTATTCATTTCCAAGTGTGTTAATTGAGGCAGATTTGAGGGCAGGTTTAAGCGAACAAGAAGTTAATGTGGTTTACCAAAGATTAATAGACAAGTTAGGAACTAAAATTAGAATGAGAAGGACAAATAGGCCTTTTGGGTGAAAATATGATTAAGTTAGTTGTTTTTGATTTGTGGCAAACGTTAATTCCAGCGACAATTGATTTTGTTCACATGGCTTCTTTACTAAAACAAGAAAAACTCAATTTAACAGATTTTATCCCAAGGTATGAGAAAGCAACTCAATTAAAGAAATACAAAAGTTTTGAACAGTTAAGAAAAGATTTTTTTGAAGAGTTCAAAGAATATGACAACAAATTACTGGAACAAGAATTATATGAAATTTATTTCAATAGGTTAGATCACATTCACTTTTATCCTGAAGTTAAAAAAACTTTAATAAAATTAAGAAAAGATGGTTACAAGTTAGCATTACTAAGTAATACTGAAAGCTT